>JAEWCI010000435.1 GCA_023390705.1 Pseudomonadota bacterium | reverse complement strand
CGGCATCCCGCAAGCCCGTCCTGTCCCATCCCGGTGAGGATCACGGCCATGACGGGTCCGCCGCAGGCCCTGGCAAGGCTGCGCAACATGGGGTCCACGGCCGGACGGCAGAAATTCTCCGGCGGCGCATCGGAAAGGCGCAATGCCAACCCACCCCCTGACGCTGGCTGGACAAGCAGATGGGAATTACCCGGCGCAACATAGAGCCGGCCGGGTTGGGCCATCTCACCATCCCGCGCCTCGCTGCATGGCGGGCCACCCAGGCGATTCAGATGGTCCGCCAGCATGGTCGTGAAGCCCCCCGGCATGTGCTGCACCACGATCACCGGCACTGGAAGCGGTGCCTTGAGACTCCGCACCAGCAGCGCCAGGGCCTGTGGCCCGCCCGTCGAACTGCCGATACCAATGGCCCGCGGTGCCGGTCCGGCACGGCGCGGGATGGGCTGCAGTACCGGGGGGGCAGCCGCGGCGAGGGCGGGCTGGCCCATGCGGGCCCAGCCCTTCACCTTCGCCAGCAGTTCCGCACGGAAGCCCGGATCATTGAGGCCGCCACCGGCGGCGCCGGGTTTCGGGATGTAGTCGGCGGCACCGGCCCGCAACGCCGCCATTGCCGTCGCCGCGCCTCGCTGCGTGAGGGCGCTGGCGACGATGACCGCCGGCCGCGGCCGCTGTTGCAGCAGCAGAGGCAGCGCCGTCATGCCATCCATCACCGGCATCTCGAGATCCAGCAAGATCACCTGCGGCCGGGCCGCTACCGGGAGGGTTGCCAGGGCAGCGAGTGCCTGGCGGCCATCTCCCGCCCGGGCGACGATCCGCATGGCAGGGTCGGCCTCCAGCACCCGCGCCAGCGCGCCGCGCACCGTGGCGCTGTCGTCGCAGAGCATCACCCGAACCTGCGCGGTGGCGGTTCCGGCCCGCCCGGGCGCTTCGCTGGCGTTCACGCCGGACATTCGGGGGCTGTGCCGTGCATGTCGGGCAACAGGCCAACCTGGACGATCTTGTCGCGCAGGATCGCCGCGTCGAAGGGCTTCATCACATATTCCTGGGCGCCGGCATCAAGGGCGATGACGATGCGCTCGATCTCCGCTTCCGTGGTGCAGAGCACCACGATCGGGTGGTCGGGGCCGAATTCCTGGCGCGCCGCACGCAGGAATGTGATGCCGTCCATCACCGGCATGTTCCAATCGAGCAGCACCGCTTCCGGCACCTTGTTGCGGCAGGCTGCAAGGGCCTGCATGCCATCGGCGGCCTCCTCCACGACGAAACCGTGCTTCTCCAGCATCTGCCGGGCGGCCTTGCGCACGACCCGGCTGTCATCCACCACCAGCCAGGTGGCGACTTGCTGCGTCGCCATGGCTGTCAGCCCAGGGCAAGGAGGCGATCGACCTCCAGCAGCACCACCAGCCTTTCCCCCAGGCGATGAACGCCGCTGGAGACATCGCGCCAAGTGGAATCCAGGGTGGTCGGATTGGGCGCCCGCGTGGCGCGGGGCAGGGGCAGCACCTCGCCGACCTGATCGGCCAGCAGGCTGTAGAGTTCACCCTCGCGGTCCACGACGACGCTCATCATCCGTTCCCCGTCGGCGCGTGGCGGCAGGCCGAGGCGCCGCCGCAGGTCTATTGCGGTAACGATCCTGCCACGCAGGTTCAGGCTGCCGGCAACCTCGGGCGGCGCCAGCGGAATACGGGTGATTACCTGGTTTCCGAGCACGTCCCGTACGGCCAGGACCGGTACGCCGCAGAGCTGGTCGGCCACCATCAAGGTCAGAAAGACCTCCTCCGCCTCCGGGGCCAGCCTGGGCCCACCCTGCATGAGGCATGCCGAAGGGTCGTTTGGCGGCCGTGCCCCGGACATCTGCAACATTGCTTGCATCCTCCCCGTTCAGGCGGTGATAGGCGCCGCCAGGCTCTGCCGCAGGCTGGCCAGCAGAGCATTGCGGTCGAATTTGGTGACGTAGTCCGTGAAGCCAGCAGCCCGGCCCTGTTCCACATGCCCGGGATCGGCACTGCCGCTGAGTGCGATCAGCGGCAGGTCGCGCCAGGCTCCTTCCGCGCGCAGGGCGCGGGCGAAGGCAAGCCCATCCATCTCCGGCATGGCGATATCGGAGATGACGGCATCGAAGACGGCGCCGGCTTCCCGCAGCCGCAGCGCCTCTCGCGCGTCGGCAACGGCGGTGACCTGATAGCCCGCGGCGGCGAGGGCCGGCACCACCAGATGCCGGAAGAAGGCACTGTCCTCGACAACGAGCACGCGCTGGCCGGTTGCCGCGGCGGGGACAGCGCCGAACCAGTCTTCGCCCGCCTGGCGCAACCACCAGGCGCAGTCGATGATTTCCGTGACACGTTCGCCGATGACCACGGTGCCGAGGAAGCCGGGCCGCTCCCCTGCGGGGTCGATCGCAAGCCGTGCCTCCACGACATCGAGGATTTCCTCGACCATCAGCCCCATGGCGCGGTCGCCATCGCTGAAGACCAGCACCGGCTGACGAGCGCCCGGTTCACCATCGCCCCAGGTTTCGCCGAGAGGCATGAGCGGCATGAGGCGCCCGCGGTACTGCACGACTGGCTTTCCGCCGGCACTCTCTATGCGGGCCCGTTCCACATCCTCCAGCCGGGCAACAAGCCCGAGCGGAACGGCCTTCGGTGTGGCGTCGCCCGCCCTGAACAACAACAGGGCCGTCTTCTCGGCCGGGTTCATCGCCCCTGTCTGCGGGCGGCTGCCCCCCGCGTCGGCCTCCGCGGCATCGCTCCCAATTCCGGTGGCGCGGGCAATGCCATTGGTGTCGAGGATCATGATGACGCTGCCATCCCCCAGGATGGTGTTGCCGGAAAACATGGTGACATGCCGCAGGATGGGCGCCACGGGCTTGACCACGATCTCCTCGGTGTCGAAGACCCGGTCCACGATGATGCCGAAGACATGCGCACCCACCTGGGTGACGACGACAAAGGCGTTCTCCCGCGGCGCTTCCTGGCATCCCAGTTGCAGCAAGGCGGAGAGCGACACCAGCGGCAGCAACCGGTCGCGCAGCCGCAGGACGGGCGTGTCCTTGATCCGCTCCAGTTGCGGACCGGAGCCGCTGGCGCCCTGGCTGCCGACGCGCACCAGTTCGACCACGCCGATCTGCGGGATTGCGAAGCGCTCGCCCGCCGCCTCGACGATCAGCGCGGAGACGATGGCCAGGGTCAGGGGGATCTTGATGGTGAAGGTGGTGCCGTGGCCAGACTGGCTCCGCACCTCGATGGTACCGCCGATCCGCTCCATGTTGGTCTTCACCACATCCATGCCGACGCCGCGGCCGGAGACGGCGGTGACCTGGGCCGCGGTGGAGAAGCCTGGGCGGAAGATGAAGCGCAGGATCTCCCGCTCCGTCATCGCCGCGAGTTCGGCTTCGGTGGCCAGTTGCTGGGCCAGCGCCTTGGCGCGGATGCGGTCCACCGGCAGGCCGCGGCCATCATCCGCGATCTCAATGACGATATGACCGCCTTCATGGAAGGCGTTGAGCATGATGCGTCCCGTTTCGGGTTTTCCGGCGGCGCGCCGCTCCTCCGCTGTTTCCAGCCCATGGTCGCCCGAGTTGCGCACCATATGGGTCAAGGGGTCCCTGATGAGTTCCAGGACCTGGCGGTCGAGTTCGGTTTCCGCGCCGCGCATCTCCAGTTCGATCCGCTTGCCCAACTCCTGTCCCAGATCCCGCACGAGGCGCGGCAGCTTCGCCCAGGCATTGCCGATTGGCTGCATCCGGGTCTTCATCACCCCCTCCTGCAATTCGGACGTGATGTGTGACAGGCGTTGCAGCGGCACGGCAAAGGCCTGATTCGCTTCGGAGCGCGCGAGCTGGAGAAGCTGGTTGCGGGTCAGCACCAGTTCGCTGACCAGCATCATCAGATCCTCCAGGACCTCGACCGATACCCGGATCGTCTGTGGCGGTGCGGCAACGCCCTCCGGCGCGACATGGCCTGCGGTTGGCGAGGAAGCGGTGGAGTCGCCGGCGGCTTCATCCGCCACAGGCAGGGCGGGCGAGACGGCGGGGGGCGGCAAACTGCCGTTGGCCGCATCATCCAGGGCGGCAATCAACGGCGCATCGTCACCCTCAGGCTCCGCGCCGGCGGTTTCCAGGCCCGTCACGATGGACCGGATGCGGTCGATGGCGGAAAGGATCAGCGTGATCCCCGCAGGGGTGACCGGCAGGCTGCCATCGCGGTAGCGGCCCAGGACATTCTCGGCCGCATGCGCCACGGCTTCCAGGCGAGGGAGCCCTAGAAAGCCGCAGGTGCCCTTCACCGTGTGCACGATGCGGAACACCTCGGAGATGGTCGCCTGGTCCTGCGGGTTCCGTTCCAGACGCACCAGGGCCGAGTCGAGCGCGACCAAACCCTCCTGGGTTTCGGTCAGGAAGTCGGCAAGCAGGTCGTCCATGGCAGTGCCTCGCGCTGATCCGCGCAAGGTTGAGGTGAAGCCAACGAAGAAACGGTAAAGCCGTGGGCGGAATGCTCAGCCGCGTCCGGGCATCATCAGGAGGGGCGCAACACCCTGACCGGCACCGAGGCCCAGTGATGCATCCCAGCCAGCCTGCACCACCAGGGCCAGCAGCCATGGCACCAGCGCCCGGCGCGGGCCGTCTGCGATCATCTGTTCCATGTCGGCGCCGGACAAAGCTGCAATCAGTTCCCCTGGCCAGGCGGCAGCAATGCCTTCGGGCCATACCGCCAACCCGGATTCGGCGCCGCCGCTGACATGCACGGCCCCACCCCGCGGCAGGGCTTCGGCGGCGAGGAGTGCGGCGTTCAGTACCATCGGAACGGCGAAGGCAGGAAGACGGACCGGCAGGAAGGCTTCGATCCGGAAGCGCACCCGGGCGGCAACGGGCGCCCCTGCAAGCAGTTCAGCAATTTCCGGCGCCCGCATATCCTGGGCACTCTGGCCCCATGCGGCTGAATACAGTTTCAGGCGCCGACGCAAATCCACGGCAGCATCACGGGCGACGTCCAACGCTTCATCATTGCTGTTTTCCAGAAGGTCCAGCATGCCGGCTATGGTGCCGACGGCACCACCCAGGTCATGGCACAGGCGTGCACACAGCAACTGCGTCAGGCGGGGGTCCAGGATCATGCTCGGCATCATGTCAGGAGGAGTGTGGACAGCTAGGGGACTTCTGTTAAGGAATGGTGATGAGTCGCCGTTCGGCACGAAAGTGCCGGATTTTTCCACAGAATGAGAGAAATTTTTCCTATTTTAAGGCTATAGGGAAACTAAACTGATTATCTTGAAGAACAAAAGGGCGAGGCCGAAGCAAATTAAGCTAGTAATGGGCTAATTACTGTAGCTATTCCCAAATAAATTAAGATAAGATATTGACCTTCAGGAACTATTATTTGGAATATTTTTAGGATAGCCCGATGTCCTGACGCACATTCCTTCCCTCACCGGTTCTCGGCATGATCCCTGCTTTCGGCTGCGTGCCGTCCAGGATGCCGTCCTGTGGACCTTACCCGAATGAGGGCTTGCGATAGGCAGGGGTTGAAGACCAAATGCCGGGATCGGGCTTTCCAGGCTGTGGGGAGAACAAGGTTCATGCTTGATCCGTTCAACCGGCGGATCTCCTACCTCCGAGTCTCCGTGACCGACCGTTGTGACCTGCGCTGTGTCTACTGCATGGCGGAGGACATGACCTTCCTGCCCAAAGCGGAAATCCTCAGCCTTGAGGAGTTGGACCGCCTGTGCGGCACCTTCATCGGCCTGGGCATTGAGAAGATCCGCCTGACAGGTGGCGAACCGCTGGTCCGGCGGAATGTCATGAGCCTGTTCCGCAGCCTGGGCAGCAGGCTCGGAGGTGGTGGCCTCAAGGAACTCACGGTCACCACCAACGGCACGCAATTAGCGAAACATTCCGCAGAACTCTTCGCTGCCGGCGTGCGCCGCATCAATGTTTCGCTCGATACCCTGGACCCGACGGTATTCGCCAGCGTCACCCGGTGGGGCAGGCTGGAGCAGGTTCTCGACGGCATCTTTGCCGCCAAGGCGGCCGGCCTCGAGGTGAAGATCAACGCCGTGGCCCTGAAGGGCATCAATGATGGCGAATACGACCGCCTGCTCGCCTGGTGCGGTGAGCATGGCTTCGACCTGACGCTGATCGAAACCATGCCTCTTGGCGAGATCACCGGCGACCGGACCGATCAGTATCTGCCGCTCTCGGTGGTACGCTCACGCATCAGGCAGAACTGGACCCTGGAGGCAACCGATTACAGCACCGGCGGCCCCGCACGTTATTTCCACGTGAAGGAAACAGGACGGCGGCTCGGCTTCATTACGCCAATGACGCATAACTTCTGCGAATCCTGCAACCGTGTGCGGCTTACCTGCACCGGAACGCTATATATGTGCCTCGGGCAGGAGGATGCGGCCGACCTCCGGCGCCCCTTGCGCGATCCCGCCATCAATGAGGAGGGACTGCGGGAGGCGATCCTGGATGCCATCAGCCGCAAGCCGAAAGGGCATGACTTCGTGATCGACCGCCGCCAGAACCGCCCGGCCCTGGCCCGGCACATGAGCGTGACGGGCGGTTAAAGGAAGATATCATGAGCGCGTTGCAGGACCTGGCCGCACGCCTTGCCATTCCGGGCCTGCCGGAATGGACGGGCCTGCTGGCGCTGTTGGTTCTGCTGCTGACGGCACTGGCCTATCTGATGATGCCGTTCAGCGTCTTTGGCCTGAAAGGCCGAATGGAAGGTCTCGAAGCCCAGCTCGACGAGGTTCAGGCGGAGATCCGCAATCTTTCGTTGCGGCTTGCCGATCACCCGCGCCGTCCGTTAAGCGAGGATTGGGTCGAGCCTCCCGGCAGCCGCAGGGTCGTGGCGCCGGAGCCACCGGTACGCTCGGCGCCGCCGGTGCCGCCCCCGGCTGCCTGGCCGGAGCCGCCCCCCCGGTCAGGCCGCACCGAACCGCGACTGGATTGGCCGGACAGGCGCTAGGCAAAGATCCTCCGCGGAGGCGGCGGGCACCGAAATTCGCGGTGCTATCCGAGCGCCTTGAACGGGCGAGGGTGCCCTGCTTCTGTCGCCACCCGCGTTGCGCCAACCTCAACCGGTCAGTTCTCGCCGCACGATGGCGGCTCCCTTGGCAAGGGCCTCCAGCTTGCCGAAGGCGCGGCCGCGCGGAAGATACTTCATGCCGCAATCCGGTGCCGGCACCAGTTGCCCGGCAGGCATGTACCGCAGGCCCGCACGGATGCGTGCCGCCACCTCCTCCGCCGTCTCCACCGCCTCGGTGCCCATGTCCAGGACCCCGAGCAGGATGGTCTTGTTCGACAGATCCTTCAGGACCCCGAGATCCAGCTTCGGCTGCGCCGCCTCGATCGATATCTGCTGCGCGATGCTGTCGGCCAGTTGCGGCAGGAAGGAATAGCCGGAACTGGGCTTGTCCTTCACCTGATGGGCGTAGCCGAAACACAGGTGCACCACGGTCGCGCCGGGCACGTCGCGCAGCGCGCGGTTGATGGCCTTCACCCCGTAGCGCATCGCTGCCTCCGGCCGGGCCTGCAGCCAGGGTTCGTCCAACTGGATCACGTCCGCGCCGGCCTCCTTCAGGCAGAGCGCCTCCTGCGCCACGGCATCGGCATAGGCCAGCGCCACCGCCTCCTCGTCCCGGTAGTGCTCGTCCACGACCTGTTGCGACAAGGTAAAAGGCCCCGGCAGCGTGATCTTGATCTGCCGGTCGGTGTTGGCGCGGAGGAAGGCGACATCGCGCTGCTCCACCGGACCGGTCCAGCGGATGGGGCCGGTCACCCGCGGCACCTGGGTCGTCTTGCCGCCGCGGCTGGTGATCTCGGCGGGATGCACGGCGTCAATGCCCTCAAGCGCCAGGGCGAAGCGGTTGGAATAGCTTTCCCGCCTGATCTCGCCATCGGTGATGATGTCGATCCCGGCCCGCTCCATGTCGCGGATCGCCAGGATGGTGGCATCGTCCTGCGCCTGCTCAAGCCATTCCGGCGGGATGCGCCAGATTTCATGCGCATGCACCCTGGGCACCAGCCGGCCCAGCAGGATGTCCCGGTTCACGAGCCAGTCGGGCTGCGGGTAGCTGCCCACCACGGTCGTCGGCAGAAGCTGGTTGGCCATATTGGTGTCCTCCCGATCCTGGTCCGGGCGATGTCCTGGCCGCCCGGGGGCCGTCAAAGCTGCGGCGGTGCTTCGGCATCCAGCGCCCGGGCCACGCGGTGCCGCCGCAGCAGCCAGAACCCGATGATCAGCGAAATTGCCAGCAACAGGGCCGAGAGGGCCAGTTGCCAGGCGCCGTCCACCCGCACCCCCTTGCCAAGAAGAGCGAAAATGACGGTCTGCGGCAGGTAGCCAAGGGCGGAGCCTGCCAGGAAAGGCAGGAAAGCCACGCCCGCCATGCCCGCCAGCAGGTTCAACGCCAGATTGTTGCCCACTGGCAGCAGCCGCAGCGCCAGGGTGGCCCTGAATGGGCTTTCGAGCAGGATATCCCGCAAGGCGCGCAGTCCCCGGCCGAAGCGGCCGGACAGCCGCCGTGCTGCCCAGTCGCGCGCCACCAGCCGGGCCCAGCCGAAGGAGATGGCGCAGCCGACCAGGGTGGCCAATACCGAAAGCATGCTGCCGAGCGCGGCGCCGAAGGCGTAACCGCCGAGAAAGGCCACGGCCTGCCGGGGCACGCCAGCCGCGGTCGCTACCGCCCCGCCGAGGAGGAAGATCGCTTCGCCCAGCGGCCCCTGCCCCAGCACGAAGCGGTCCACCCATTCCGTGCCGGGGGCGGCGCCCAGGCTGCGCATCACCACCCCGCCGGCAACCAACCCAAGGACCAGCATCGCCAGTTGCAGGAGTGCCCGCCCCCGCCGCGCCGAGAGGCCGTCCGGCGCGGGAGCGTGGCTCACGGCTCCACCACCGGCCGCTTCCAGCGTCTCTGCAGCCAGATCATGCCGATGAGATCGAAGACCGCCACCGCGAGCCGGTCCAGCGTGCCGTAATTGGAGCTGCCACGCAGCCGCGGGCGATGATTGACCGGTTCGCTCATCACCACTCCGCCCTGGCGCAGCACCAGCGCCGGCAGGTAGCGGTGCATATGGTCGAAATGAGGGAGTTCGAGGAAGAGATCGCGCGGAAACACCTTCAGGCCGCAGCCGGTATCCGGCGTCGCGTCGCCCAGCAACCTCGCGCGGAACCGGTTGGCGATCCGGCTGGACCGCCGCTTGATCCATGAATCCTGCCGGTGGGTCCGGTGCCCGGCGATCAGTGGCCGGTGGCCCGCCGCGGCCGCGGCCAGGGCGCGTTCCAGAAGGCGGGGAATATCAGCCGGGTCGTTCTGGCCGTCCCCGTCCAGTGTCGCGATCCATATGCCGCGCGCCGCCTTCACCCCGGTGACGATGGCCGCCGACTGCCCGCAACTGGAGCGGTGCCGCAGCGACCGCAGAGGAGCCTTTTCAGCCGCAAGGGCCAGTTCGGCCGCAGTGGCGTCCGTCGAACCGTCATCCACGTAAACGATCTCATGCGGCACCTCGGGGAGCGCTGCCTCGATCTCGGCGACCAGGGGCCCGATATTGGGGGCCTCGTTGCGGACCGGAACCACGACGGACAGCAGGGGCGCGGCCCCGGGATCAGCGACGGCACGGCCTGGCTCAACGGCCAAGCCAGCTCCGGCTGGCGCTGCAACGGGGGTGGCGGGCATGCCGGGCGGGTAGCAGCCAGCGGCGAAGCGGGCAAGCGCCCATGCTACCAAGGGCTGCAAGCCCGGTCCCGCAACCGTATATTGCCCCTCATGCCCTTCGACACATCCCCTCCCGGCATTCCTTCCAGGGCGCTCGATGAGCGCGGCGGCAAGACCGCGATCGTCCGCTGGCTGATGCTGGTTGCCGGCATGATCTGGGTCATGATCGCCATCGGTGGCGCCACAAGGCTGACCGGTTCCGGCCTCTCCATCATGGAATGGGCGCCGCTGGCGGGGGCCTTGCCACCGCTGAGCGAGGCCGAGTGGCAGCGGCTTTTCGATCTGTATCGTGCGATTCCGCAATACGCCCTGGTGAACCAAGGCTTCGGGCTTGAAGGTTTCAAGCAGATCTTCTGGCTCGAATGGGTGCACCGGCTTTGGGGGCGGCTGATCGGCCTGGCCTATCTGCTGCCATTCCTGTGGTTCTGGATACGGGGCCGGGTGCCCCGGCCCCTGCTTCCGCGGCTTCTGGGGCTGTTCCTGCTGGGCGGCATGCAGGGAGCCGTCGGGTGGTTCATGGTCGCTTCGGGGTTCGAAGCCGACCGCACCGCCGTATCGCCCTATCGCCTGGTCGTGCATCTGGGCCTCGCCCTGCTCCTCTATGCCGCCATCCTCTGGACCGCCCTTGATCTCCTCCGGCCACGGCCGGAGGCATTGCCTGCGGCGCGCGTATCGCTGAGGCGCTGGGCGAAGGCGACAACCTGGCTTCTGGTAGCCGCCATGCTGGCGGGAGGCTTCGTGGCGGGGCTGCGGGCAGGGCTGGCCTACAACAGCTTCCCGCTGATGGACGGGCAACTGGTGCCATCCGGCTACGCGGCGCAGACGCCGTTCTGGCGTAATCTGACCGAGAACATCGCCGCGGTTCAGTTCAATCATCGCCTGCTGGCCAGCCTTGCCCTGCTGGCAACCTCGGGCCTTGCCATTCTCGCCTGGCGCCGGCTGCCGCAAAGCCTGGCGCGACGCTGTTGCCTTGGCCTCGCCGCCGCCGTCGCCCTCCAGTACGGGCTTGGCGTCGCAACCCTGTTGCTGGTCGTCCCGGTCTGGCTGGGCACCCTGCACCAGGCAACCGCTGTCCTTGTGCTCACCGCAGCACTTCTTGTCCTGCATGCGCTGCGCGGGACGGAGATCCGCACAGCATGATGATGGATGATAAGGCGGCTCCCTTCCTGTGGGCCGCCGCGCCGTGACCTGCGGCGATGTCACCGGCCGGGTGGAGGCCGAGGCGCGGCGCAGAGCCGGGATACTGCAGGGCCTGATCGACAGCATGCGTTACGGCGTCAGCCTGTTCGGGCCTGATGGCCGGGTGGTGGTGGCGAACAGGCTGGCGGCAGGCAGGGCAGCTTCCGGAACGATCGAGCCGGGAATGACCCTGAAGGAGACAATAGATCGCCTCCTCGATGCCGGCGTCACCGGCGACGCAAGCCTCGACCGCGACTTTGCGGCCCTGGCGCTTTCGCTCAATCGTTCCCAATCCCATCGTTACGTCAGGCCGACCAGTGATGGCCGCATCCTGGAGATCACGTCGGACCCCTTGCCGGATGGCGGCTTCCTCATCACCCATGCCGACATCACCGCCCTGGCCCACGCGGAATCCGAGGCGAAGCAGCGTGCGGACCTGCTGCAATCCATGCTGGACCATTGCCGCCATGGCATGATCCTGTTCGGCCCCAACCGTCGCATCGTCGCACTGAATTCGCTGGCGGCGCGGATCAACAGCCTGCCCGAAGCAGCGATGGCGCCGGGCACTACCCTGGCGGCGTTCCTGGAAGCACAGAAGGCCAGAGGGCTCTACGGCACCGGGCCGGAGGCCGATGCGGCGGTTGCCGCCGTGGTGCAGGCCGACAGGCGCCAGCCGAGGCGCAAGCAGCGCACGCAACCGGATGGCCGGATCGTCGAGGTGACGTCCGATCCTACGCCGGATGGTGGCTTCGTCGTGACCTATACCGATATCACCGCGCGCGCCAAGGCGGAAAAGGCTGCCCAGGAACGTGCCGACCTGCTTCGCCTGAGCCTTGAGAGCATGCGGCATGGCATTGCCCTGTACGGTGCGGACAGGCGCCTTCTCGTGGCCAACGACCTGTTCGCTACCCTGTCCGGCCTGGATGCCGCCGATATCCCGAGTGGCAGCCACTTCGACGACATTGTCCGGCTTCAGCAGGCGCGTGGCGCCTTCGGCACAGGCGAAGTGGCGGAACGCGGCGCCGCGGAGGTGATCGGCTTCGATCGCAGCCGTTCCTGCCGCTACCTGAACCGCATGCCCGATGGATCGGTGCGGGAGGTGATCTCCGACCCGACACCGGGGGGCGGCTTCGTCATCACCATCAGCGACATATCCCCCCTGGCGCGGGCGGAGGAGGAAGCGCGCCATCGCGCCGCGATGCTGCAGGTGACGCAGGACAACATGCGGCACGGCATCGCCTTGTTCGGCCCCGATCGCCGGCTCCTGACCGCCAGCCGGCTGGCGGGTCCGGAAATGGGGTTGCCGCCCCTGCTGCAACGGGTTGGCGCCAGCCTCGAGAAGATAGTGGCTGAGCAATTGGCCGAGGGTATCTTCGGCGACGATCCCCGGCTTGCCGCGCGAACCGCGCAGGAAGTGCTCGCCCTCGATCGCTCCAGGTCGCTTCGCTACCATCGCCAGTTGCCGGATGGGCGGGTCATCGAAATCGCTTCGGACCCTACCCCCGATGGCGGCTTCACCATCTGCTGCAGCAATGTGACGGAACTGGTCCAGGCCCAGGCCGAGGCCCAGCAGCGTGCCGGCATCCTGCAGGTCATGCTGGACAACATCCGCCACGGCATTGCCCTGTTCGACGACCAGGGTCGGGTGGTGGCCGCCAATGCGCTTGCCGCACGGATGTGTGGCCTCACGGCTGATGAGATGAAGCCCGGCGTCAGCATCATGGCCCTGCGCAGCCTGCAGATCGAGCGGGGCGAATACGGCACCGGCCCGATGGCGGAGGAAACCATCCGCGACCGGATCAGCCGCCCTTGGTACTCTCCCGACCGCTACGAGCGGACGCGCCGCGACGGCAGCGTCCGGGAGGTCACGACGGATCGCACCCCGGATGGCGGCTATGTGCGGGTCTACAGCGATGTCACGGAAGAGCGGCGGATCCGTGCGGAACTGAAGCAGGCCAAGGATGCGGCCGAGGCCGCCAACCTTGCGAAATCGCGCTTCCTGGCAACCATGAGCCATGAATTGCGCACGCCACTGAATGCCGTCATCGGCTTTTCCGAGGCGATCATGGCGAACCCGGACCCCGCGGCGGTGCGCGAATACATCCGCCCGGTCCATGAGGCCGGGCGCCACCTGCTTTCGCTGATCGACGACATCCTGGATGTCGCGCGCGCGGAGACGACCGGTTTCCAGATCGCCGAGACCGAGGTGGACCTGGTCGAATTGGGGGAAGGTTCGGTCCGGGTGATGCGGCCGGCAGCCGAAGCCGCGCAGGTGACGGTGGTCGCCCGGCTGCCGCCACAACTGCCCCATGTGCTTGCCGATGAGGTTCGGTTGCGGCAGGTCCTGCTCAACCTGCTCTCGAATGCCGTGAAATTCACTCCGGCCGGCGGCACCGTGACCCTGGACGGCGGCGTGTTGGACAATGGAGACCTGGTGCTCCGGGTGACCGATACCGGAATCGGCATCAGGCCCGAGGACATCCCGCGCGCCTTCGAGCCCTTCACCCAGCTCGATTCCTCGCTGGCCCGGCGCTTCCCGGGTTCCGGACTGGGACTATATCTCTCCAGAGCCCTCGCCGAGGCACAGGGGGCGCAGCTTGAGCTTCACAGTGAAGGCGAACTCGGCACGACGGCAGTGCTTCGCTTCCCGAAGGAACGCCTGCTGAGTCCCCAGCCCGCCTGACCCTCCTGCATTCAGGACCCTCCCCATGCCCCTCGACACCCCCCTCAGTATCACGGACCGCCTGTTCTTCTCGGAGCTGGACCAGGCCGCCGCCGAGCAGCGGCTGCGCGAAGCCCTGGGTGGCGCCGAAGATGGCGAACTCTTCCTCGAATACTGCGAAAGCGAGGCGGTTACGCTGGATGACGGCCGCATCCGCTCGGCCAGCTTCGACGCTTCCCGGGGCTTCGGCCTGCGCGCGGTTGCCGGCGAGGTTGCCGGCTACGCCCATGCGGGGGAACTTTCCGATGCGGCCCTGGCGCGGGCGGCGGAGACGGTGCGGGCCGTGCATCAGGGCCATGCCGGACAATTGGATGTCGGGCCGAGACCTACGAATGCCCGGCTTTATGATGCGGCCAACCCGCTGTCGTTACTGGAATTCCCGGCCAAGACCGCGCTGCTGGCGGAAATCGATGCCTTCGCCCGGGGACGCGACCCGCGCGTGAAACAGGTGATGGCCTCGCTTTCCGGCGAATGGCAGGCCGTGCAGATTTTGCGGCCCGACGGCCTGCGGGTTGCGGATGTCCGCCCCCTGGTGCGGCTGAACGTTTCGGTGGTGGTGGAACAGGCAGGGCGGCGGGAAACCGGCAGCCACGGCCTGGGTGGCCGCTTCGCCTACAGCGGTGTCGTCGCTCCGGAGGTCTGGAAGGCGGCGGTGGATGAGGCCCTGCGGCAGGCCCTGCTCAACCTGGACAGCATCCCTGCCCCTGCCGGAGAGATGGAAGTGGTGCTGGGGCCCGGCTGGCCCGGCATCCTGCTGCATGAAGCCGTGGGGCATGGGCTGGAAGGCGATTTCAATCGCAAGAAGACCAGCGCCTTCGCAGGGCTGCTTGGCCAGCAGATCGCCGCCAGGGGTGTGACCGTGGTGGATGACGGCACCCTCCCGAACCGCCGCGGCAGCCTGACGGTGGACGACGAAGGGACACCGACCAACCGCACGGTATTGATCGAGGATGGCGTGCTGGTGGGCTTCCTGCAGGACCGCCAGAATGCGCGCCTCATGGGCGTGGCGCCAACCGGCAATGGTCGCCGCCAGAGCCATGCGCATATCCCCATGCCCCGCATGACGAACACCATCATGCTGGGTGGGGAGCATGCCCCGGACGAGATCATCCGCAGCGTCAAGCGCGGGCTCTATGCCGCGAATTTCGGCGGCGGCCAGGTGGATATCACCAGCGGCAAATTCGTCTTCAGCGCTTCGGAAGCCTATCTCATCGAGGACGGCAGGATCGGCGCGCCGGTGAAAGGCGCAACCCTGATAGGCAACGGCCCGAGCAGCCTGACCAAGGTTGCGATGATCGGCAACGACATGGGCCTGGACCCCGGCATCGGGACCTGTGGCAAGCAGGGGCAGGGCGTTCCCGTTGGGGTGGGGCAGCCGACGCTCAAGCTGATGGGGCTGACGGTCGGGGGCACGGCGGTCGGGTAGCTGATCCCGGAACCAGGCCGCCGGTCCTGGGAGAGCGGAGCGCCCGTATTGCCTGCTCTCCCTCCCGTCCGGCGTCAGATGGGGCAGACGCCCGCGGCGCATTGCAGATGAGCGAGGTCGATCGCCTCGTGCAGCGCCGGGTCGCTTACCGCCTCGACCAGCGCGGCGAAGCGGTCCATCGGCACCTCCTCCTCCGGCAGGTATTCGTAGCCCAGGGCGTGATCCGGGCGGCTCGGCAGGATGGCGCAGCAGCGGATGCGTGGCTGGTGCTCCAGCAGGATGTCGCGGAAAGCCTCCAGATCGTGCCGGTCGGTATAGATCTTGAGCGTATAGGAAACCTGGTTGCCCCGCGCGTCACCGATCCAGTGCCGCTCCAGCAGCGACAGCCAGCGGTACTGCTCCTCGGGTGAGGCTTCCGGCGCCGTCACCAGCCGGTCCCCGATCCCGAGGCGCTGGATCAATGGCAGGGTCGGGAAGCCGACGGCGGACATGCCCGGGAAGCTTCGCAGGGTGCGCACGGGATAGCCGCGCGCCTCGTATTCCGGCAGCAACGGGTCGCTGTCCGGCGCCCAGGCGCCGTTGCCATCCTTCGTGCCCTTGAACTGCACCCACCGCAGATACTGCCGGCGAGCCGGCAGATGCGCGCCCTCGGTCAGGCCGAAGAGCTTGCTGGTGGTGCCGGCCGGCTTCACCGTGGTGACGGTGAAGGGCACCTCAAGGCCAAGCTCCCCGGCATAGGCTTCGCCCTCCGCCTTCGCCGCCTCGGACAGCCTTGCGAGCATGGCCCAGAAGGGGGCGGAACGGGCTTCGTCCAACAGGTCGTCGAAGCCGTAGCCCCAACGCATCCAGGCCCATTCGTGCAGGCCGGTCGGGCCGATGCCCATGCGGTTGGTGCGCCGCACCTCCTCGGCATAGAGGGCGTCCATCAGATTGGCGCGCATCAGGAGGCGCACGCCGAGACGCACGGCCTCCTCCACCCGCGCATCCCACTCGGCCGCGAGGTCAGGCGGCACCAAACCGGGCGTCATCTCGCCAAGCTCGGCCGGGCAGGCGAGCAGCGGCGCGAAATCGGCAATGACGCAGTAGCCGCCCGTGACATGCAGCGTGATCTCGCCGCAGGGGTTGGTGGTCGCCGGGAAATGCGCCGACTGCGCGCGGCGGGAAAGCTCGGCCAGCAGCGGGACCGCGTATTCCGCGCGGTAGCGGGCGGAGCGGACATCACGGCCATCCGTGTACACCGGCTTCGCCCAGGCCTGGCCGGTGCGGTGGTCCTCCAGCTTGTCGCCATTGATGAAACCGGGCTCGCCATTGATGAAGCCGCAGCGCGTGGCTTCCTCGAACACCGCCAGCGCATGGGCCTGCAGCGGCGGCAAGGTCCCGCGCGCCTCCGGCGCGGCACTGCCGGCGCGGGCGGCACGCACGGCCTCCCAGAACGCCGCATCCACCATGACGGAGTTGTTGGCGGTCCACAGCCCGCCTTCGGACTTGGCACGGATGAAACGGAGGATGCCGGGGTCGCGCCAGGACTTGGTGGCCATGCGCGCGGCGCGGCGTGCGCCGCCCACCTGCACCTCGACGGAGAGGTAATGGTCCACCAGCAACGCCTGCTCCCAGGGCGCCAGCGCCTCGTCCCCGGGCGCGCGGTGACGCGCCGGTTCGATCACATGGTGGCGCAGGCTGGCGAAGCCACGCATGAGCGACAGGGGGCCGGAGGCCGGCCGCCCCTGCATGCCGCCGATCGGTGCGCCACGGGGACGGATGGCGGAGAAGTCGAGCAGCAGGGTCTCGGTGGCAGCCCCGGCGAAGGCCATGCCTTCCAGCCGCTCCACGGCGCGGGCCCAGCCTTCGCGGCTGTCCTCGACCGCGTGGCGGATCGTGCCGGATGGGAGCGGCGCCGTGTCATCGGCGAATTCCCGGGCGATCCAGGCGCGGATCTCGGCTTCCTGAGCCTCGGAGAAGGCTTCCAGCGACGTGCCCCAGGGCAACAGGCCGAATTCGGTGCCGAAGCGATGCAGATCCGCGCGGCTCCGGGGCCAGTCGGGATGGGCAGGGTCGAGCCGCAGCAGCAGCCGCGGCGCCCGGCCCCAGTCCACCACGACCAGTTCGTCGTCATAGGCACGGCCGACGCCGCTCCCGTTCAGCAGCAGGTAGAACAGGGTGAAGGAAGCATTCGCGGTGGCGCAATTGGTGAATACCTCCATGTTGCGCCCAGGCTGCGTCGCATCGCCATGCTGCAGGTGACGGCCGGAGGTGATGAGGGCACCGGTGGCGATGGCGTTGCGCAGCCGAGCTTCCTCGGCCGGGTCAGCCGCCGGTCCGAGCAATGCCATGTTGCCCGCCGCGACCCGGTCGGCGACGCGGCCGAAATCCTCCCGGTCCGCCGCCCGGAAGACGGTGCGGCGCGCGACGGCCACCCCCATGCCGGGGTCGAGGGCACGCGGCGGCAGGCGCACCTCCCCGAAACCGGTGCCTGAGACGGTGGCGAGTCGCGCCGCGCGGGCGCCGGGCAGAGAACCTTCCATATCGGGCCTTCCTTCCTGCTCGCCGTCACGGCGAGTCGGGGGGAACAAGATATGGTGTTTCTGGCCAAAGGTCACCCACCATATTATGTAACAGTGGTGATGCCATTGGCCTGGCCAAATGGCCGCCAGGGTTGGCCGGGTCTGGTGTCACCGGAATCCCGCCGCGCCGGGCGCATGGTTGCCTGTCCGGAGCCGGCAGCGAAGTGCACCTTCCGGGGGCTGCATCATTCGCAATGCAAATGGCCGGGCATGCGCCCGTTCGAGGTGGCAGCCCGGCTGCCGGCCTCCCGGGCGAAACCGCTCAGCGCTTCCCGACCTGCATGAGCAGCGCGCGGTCCACGACATCGGCCTGCTTGGCGGACATGCGGATGACACCCCGCGCTTCGAGGGCGTTGAGCGTCCGCGACAATGTCTCCGGCGTCATGCCGAGCCGGGCGGCGATGGCGCCGCGCGGCTCCGGCAATTCGGCCGTGCCCGCTCCGGCTTCTTCCGGCACGCGCCGGGCCAGGAAGCGAGCGACACGGCGTTCCGCAGAGCGCAGCTTCAGGTCCACGACCTGGTCCACCATCAATCGCCAATGCCGCGCCAGCAATTCCACCGCCGCGCGGCTGAGCGCCGGGTCCTGTGCGATGCCTTCGCGGAAGGTTTCGGCCGGTATCATCAGGACGCGCACATCCGTCAGTGCAACGCCCAACGCAAGATAGGGCAGGCCAAGGATTGCCGCCGGCACCAGGAACAGTTCGCCGGCGCCGAGAATCTCAACCAGGGTCTCCGCCCCAACCTCATCCCGGGCCTGCAGACCGACGCTGCCAGAAAGCAGCAGATGCAGGAATCCGGGCAGTTCATGCT
>JAEWCI010000388.1 GCA_023390705.1 Pseudomonadota bacterium | reverse complement strand
AGGAAAGCCTGGACCGCCCGGTGCAGCGCCCGCCCCCGCCGCAACCCGCGCCCGGCCCGCTGCTGGTGCTGAACGCGGCATCGCTGGGCGCCGAGCCCCTGGCCAGACTGCTGGCGGGGCGTCGCGGGGCCTGCCGGCTGCTGCTGGCCTGTGCCGATCTGCCGGCGCTTGCCGCGTTGTCGCTGGACCGCCCGGCCCTGCTGCGCGCATTGCTGCCGCCCGAGGCCCGGCTGCGCGAGATGCGCGTGGTGGAAGGCCCGCCGAGCGCCGGGCTGCTGCTGGCGCTGGACCTGCCATGAGGCGCGGGCCGCGCATCCTCGTCGTCTCGCCGGTGCCCTCCCACCCGGCGGACCAGGGCAATGCGGCGCGCATCCTCGCCTCCGCCCGGGCACTGATGGCACGCGGCGCCACATTGGAATTCCTCTACTACGAGCTGGAGGGGCTGGAGCCGGCCCAGGAAGCGGCGATGCGCGGCTTCTGGGCGGCGCTGCATGTGCAGCCCGCAGTGCCGCCGCGCCGCCAGTCCTTCGCCACCCATTGGGGCATCGACGACTGGTGCCCGGATGCGCTGTGCGAGCGTGTCGCCGCCCTGCGGCAGGAAAGCGGCTATGACGCGGTGCTGGTGCACTATGTCTGGCTCTCCGCCGCGCTGGAGGGCGCCGGCAAGGCGCAGCGGCTGCTCGATACCCATGACCTGTTCGGCGACCGCCATCTGGTGGCGCGGCGCGACGGGCTGGACCCCTCCTGGTTCTTCACCTCGGTGCCCGAGGAAAGCCGTGGCCTGGACCGCGCCGACCTGGTGCTGGCTGTGCAGGAGGAGGAGGCGGCCGAACTGCGCCGCCGCACCGCCCGTCCGGTGCTGACGCTGGGCCACCCGCCAACGCTGGACTTCCTGGCCGACTCGCTGCCGGCGCGCGGCAGGGCGCCCTTCGGCTGGCTCGGCAGCGGCAATCCCTGGAACCTGCGTGCCGTCACGGCGCTGGACGAAGCCCTGGCCGATGCGCCGGACCTGCCCTGGCTGCTCGCCGGGCGCATCCTGCGGCGCCCCGGCCTGGCGTTGCATTCGGCCCCCCTGCTGCTGCCCGATGTGCCGGACCCGCGCGACTTCTACGCCGCGGTGGATTGCGTGCTGAACCCCATGGCCGGCGGCACCGGGCTGAAGATCAAGACGGTGGAGGCGCTGGGCTTCGGCCGTCCGGTCATCGGCACGCTCGACGCCTTCGCCGGCCTGGCCGCCGAGCACCCGGCACATCGTGCGGCGGATGTGGCGGAGGTGGTGGCGCATATGCGCGAATGGCAGGGCAACGCGGCCTTCCGGGCGGAGCTGGCCCTCGCTTCCCGCCTGCTGGCGCTGCGCTACGCCGCCGAGGTGGCGCGGCAATACGACACGCTGGCGGCGCTGCTGGTGGCCGGACCGCGCCCGGCGGGGTGACGCGCCGTTCTCCTGCGCCCGTTATCGGGCGGCTTGACGCCACCCTCTCCGCAATGCGCTCCTTCCCCGCAGGAGCGGGAGGCGCGGCATGGGCATCATCGGGCTGGAGATCACCGGGCGGCAGCCCTTCGCCGGCGGCCAGGCATTCGGCGATGCCGGCGCCTATGAACTGCTGACCGGCCGTGCCCATGGCGCGGTGGACCCGCGCGCCCCGGAACAGGCACCCATCGCCGACATCGCCCTGGCGCCGACCGATACCGGGGGCCGGGTGCGCTACGGCACCGATATCTGCATCCTGAAGCCGGTGGAATTGCCGCGCGGCAACCGGCGGATCTTCTTCGACTGGGGGAATCGCGGCAACAAGCGCTGCCTGCAGTATTTCAACGATGCCGTCCCGGCCAACACGCCATTGGCCGCCGCCCATGCCGGCAATGGCTATCTCATGCGGCGCGGCTATTCCATCGTCTGGGGCGCCTGGCAGGCGGACCTGCTGCCGGGCAATGGCCGCATGCTGCTGGACGTGCCGGTGGCGATGCAGGATGGCAGGCCGGTCACCGGCCCGGTGCGGGTGGAGTATATCGGCCAGCCCAACACCAATTGCTTCCCGCTCAGCGGCTGGGTCTCGACCCGCAGCCATCCCACGGTCTCGCTGGACACGCGCCAGGCGGTGCTGACGAAGCGCCGCTATCCCTGGAACCCGCGTATCCCCATCCCGCCCGGAGCCTGGAGCTTCGCCCGCTACGAGGGCGGCCAGGGGCTGGAGACCTTCGGCGGCGACCACGCCCTGGTGCCCAGCCGCGACTACATCCACCTGCCGGAAGGCTTCCAACCCGGCTGGATCTACGAGTTGATCTATACCGGCGAGGCGCCGCTGGTGCTCGGCCTGGGCCATGCGGCGGTGCGCGACCTGGTGAGCTGGCTCCGCCACGACAGCAGCGCCGCCAACCCGCTCTTCGACCCCGCCGCGCCGGTGGAGAAGGCATACGGCTATGGCCGTTCGCAGACCGGCCGGGCGATGCGGGACTTCCTCCACAAGGGCTTCAACGGCGACGAGCAGGGCAGGCGCGTGCTGGACGGCATGATCATCCATGTCGCCGGCGCCGGGAAGCTTTCCATCGGCCGCTTCGCCAACCTCACCGCCACGGCGGGGCAGCAATACGAGGACCACTTCGCCTCGGCCGACCGCTTCCCCTTCAGCTATGCCGAATGCACCGACCACCTGACCGGGAGGACCGACGCCATCCTCAAGCGCCCGGCCACCGACCCGCTGGTGATGCACAGCCAGAGCGCGACGGAATACTGGCAGCGCCGCGGCTCCCTGGTGCATACCGACACGCGCGGCAATGACCTGCCGCAGCCGGAGGGGGTGCGGATCTATCACTGGTGCTCCTCCCAGCATGCCGCCGACCCGCTGCTGAAGACCGTGCCGCGCGGGGTCTGCCAGAACGACCACAATGTCGTCTGGACCAGCATGTTCTTCCGCGCCCAATTGGATGCGCTGGATGCCTGGGCCACCCATGGCACGCCGCCGCCGCCCAGCGCCATGCCGCGCCGCGCCGAGGGCACCGCCGTGACCATGGCCGAATGGCGTGGGCAATTTCCCGCCATCCCCGGCATCGCCACGCCGCGCGAGCCCTGCGGCTTGCCCTTGCTGGACCATGGCGAGGGCTATGACGCCACCGGCATTGCCACGCGGCAGCCGCCCGCGGTGCTGGACCGCATGGGCTACGCCGTGCTGGTGCCGGCGGTGGATGCCGATGGCAATGACCTCGGCGGGGTGCGGGCCCCGATGGTCGCCGCGCCGCTCGCCACCTATTGCGGCTGGAAC
>JAEWCI010000337.1 GCA_023390705.1 Pseudomonadota bacterium | reverse complement strand
GCTTCGGGCGGCGGCCAGCGTGGCGGCTGGGACAACAAGCCCAAGGGCGGCCCCGCCCTGGACGACGATATTCCGTTCTGACCACGGCGCCCCTGGCGCCGAACCGGGCGCCCGGCCCGGCTGCCGTGTCGGGAAGCCCCTGCCGGCTCCCGCCTTCCCGGCAGCGTCAGGGGCATCCTTTGGTCCTGTCCCGGTTTGGTAACCGGGGCTTTCTCGCCTATATTACCCGCAGAGACATCTGGGATTCGGTGCCCGCCGGCAGGCCGGCCTGGCCACCCGGCAGGCGGCCTCCGCCCCGCCGGGGCGCGCGCCAGGCAGCAGGCCCGTGGCGGCGCGCCGCAGCAGGGAAAGCAGCACAGGCGTGAGCGATACTGAGAACGGCCCGGCCGGAACACCGCCGGAGGACGCGGTGCCGGTGGCGCTCGAGGAGGAGATGCGCCGCTCCTACCTCGACTATGCGATGAGCGTCATCGTCTCCCGCGCCCTGCCGGATGTGCGGGACGGGCTGAAGCCGGTGCACCGGCGCATCCTGTTTGCGATGCAGGAAAGCGGCTACGCGCATGACAAGCCGCACCGCAAGTCGGCCCGCGTGGTCGGCGATGTCATGGGTAAATACCACCCGCATGGCGACGCCGCGATCTATGACGCCATGGTGCGCATGGCACAGCCCTTCTCCATGCGCGTGCCGCTGATCGACGGCCAGGGCAATTTCGGCAGCATGGACGGTGATCCGCCGGCGGCCATGCGCTACACGGAAGTCCGCCTGGCGCGCGCCGCGACGGCGCTGATCGAGGGCATCGACGAGGACACCGTCGATTTCCAGGTCAACTACGACGAATCCGCGGAAGAGCCGCGGGTGCTGCCTGCCGCCTTCCCGAACCTGCTGGTCAACGGCGCCAACGGCATCGCCGTCGGCATGGCGACGAACATCCCGACGCACAACCCGACCGAGATCGTTGACGCCACGCTGGCTCTGATCCGCGAGCCGGATACCAGCCTCGCCCGGCTGATGGAGATCGTCCCCGGCCCGGATTTCCCGACCGGCGGGCTGATCCTCGGCCGCGCCGGCATCCGCGCCGCCTTCGAGACCGGCCGCGGCTCCATCCCGCTGCGCGCCAAATGCGAGATCGAGGAGTTGCGCGGCGGCCGGCAGGCCATCGTCGTTTCGGAAATTCCCTATCAGGTCAACAAGGCCTCGCTGGTCGAGAAGATCGCCGAGCTGGTCCGCGCGAAGCAGATCGAAGGCATCTCCGACCTGCGGGACGAGAGCGACCGCGACGGGCTGCGCATCGTCGTCGAGTTGAAGCGCGATGCGACGGGGGAGGTGGTGCTGAACCAGCTCTACCGCATGACGCAGTTGCAGACCTCCTTCCCCGTCAATTTCCTGGCCCTGCACAATGGCCGGCCGCAGCAGATGGGGCTGAAGGAGGCACTGCTCGCCTTCATCGACTTCCGCGAGGAGGTGATCCTCCGCCGCAGCAGGCACCGCCTGGCCAAGGCGCGGGAACGTGGCCATCTGCTGATCGGCCTGGCCATCGCGGTGGCCAATATCGACGAGGTGATCCGCGTCATCCGCGCCAGCCGCGACCCGGCCGAGGCCCGTGCCGCGCTGATGGCGCGCGACTGGCCGGCCGGCGATGTCGGCGCGCTGCTGGAACTGGTGCAGGACGAAGGCAACCTTGTCACACCCGAAGGCACGGTGCGCCTGACCGATGCCCAGGCCCGCGGCATCCTGGCGCTCACCCTGCAACGCCTGACCGGGCTTGAGCGCGAGAAGATCACCGGCGAACTGGCGGAGGTCGGCGCCCGCATCCGGGAATTGCTGGAAATCCTCGGCAGCCGGCCGCGCCGCATGGAAGTGATGACCGAGGAACTGCTGGCGGTGCGCGGCCAGATCGCGGCGCCGCGGCTGACGCAGATCCTGGACGGCGTCGCCGATGTGGACGACGAGAGCCTGATCGAGCCGGGGACGATGGTCGTCACCCTGACCCGGGACGGCTATGTGAAGCGCACGTCGCTGGAGACATTCCGGGCGCAGAACCGCGGCGGCAAGGGCCGCAGCGCGGCGGCGACGCGGCAGGACGACGTGGTGGTGCGCAGCTTCATCGCGCATACCCATCAATGGGTCCTGTTCTTCACCAGCCGTGGCATGGCCTTCCGCGAGAAGGTCTGGCAGTTGCCGGAAGCCGGGCCGCAGGGCCGCGGCCGCAGCCTGCGCCAGGTGCTGCAATTGCAGGAAGGCGAGCAGGTGACCGCGGTGCTGCCGCTGCAGCAGGATGAGTCGCTGTGGGAGAACCTGCACCTGGTCTTCGCCACGGCCGGCGGCAATGTCCGGCGCAACAGGCTCTCCGATTTCCGCAATGTCCGCGCCGCCGGCCTCATCGCCATGAAGCTGGAGGAGGGGGACAGCCTGATCGGCGTCGCCGCCTGCCGTGAGGGCGACGACATCATGCTGGCGACCCGCCTTGGCAAATGCATCCGGTTCGTCGCGGAAGCCGAGCAGCTGCGCGTCTTTGCCGGGCGGGACAGCTCCGGTGTGCGTGGCATCCGGCTTGGTCGTGGCGATGCGGTGATCTCGCTGGCCGTGCTGCGGCATGTGCCGGCCACGCCCGCGGAGCGTGCCGCCTATATCAAGGCCGCGGCGCAGAAACGCCGTGCGGCGGGGGAGGAGGCCGACACCAACGGCGCCGCCCCGGCTGTCACCGACGAGGAGGAAGAGGCGCCGGCTGCCGAGGAATGCCTTTCGGCCGAACGCTTCGACACGCTGGAAGCGGCGGAGGAAGTCATCCTCACCGTGACCGATGGCGGCTTCGGCAAGCGCAGCTCGGCCTATGAATACCGGGTGACCGGCCGGGGCGGGCAGGGCATCACCAATATCGGGTTGAGCGCGCGGAATGGGCGGGAGGTGGTGGCCACCTTCCCCGTGCGCGACAGTGATGATGTGATGCTGGTGACCGACAATGGCCGGCTGATCCGCTTGCCGGCCCGCCAGGTGCGCGTCACCGGCCGCCAGGCCATGGGCGTGACGCTGTTGCGACTGAACGAGGGGGAACGTGTGACAAGCTGCTTCCCGGTCATTGACGACCAGGGCGAGGATGCCGCCGCCACGGAGGGCAACACGCCATGATCCGCCGCATCGGCCTCTATCCCGGCACCTTCGACCCGGTGACGAACGGCCACCTGGACGTCATTGGCCGTGCCGCCCGCCTGCTGGACAAGCTGGTGGTGGGCGTCGCCATCAATATCGGCAAGGGCCCGTTGTTCCCGCTGGAGGAGCGGGTGGAGCTGGTGCGCGCGGAAACCCGCGGCCTTGCCGCAGCCACCGGTTGCGAGATCGAGGTGCGGGCCTTCGAGGGGCTGGTGATCCAGTTCGCCCAGGAGGTCGGCGCCCGCATGCTGGTGCGCGGCCTGCGCGCCGTTTCCGACTTTGACTACGAATTCCAGATGGCGGGCATGAACCGCAGGCTGGACGAGAAGGTGGAGACGGTCTTCCTGATGGCCAGCGAAACCAACCAATTCATCGCCTCCCGCCTGGTCAAGGAGATCGCCCGGCTGGGCGGCGACATTTCTTCCTTCGTGCCGAAGCTGACGCTGGAACGCACCATGGCCCGGGTGCGTCAACCGGCCACGGATTGAGAGAGGGGAGGATGCCGATGCATCGCCGCCTGTTCACCGGCCTGGCCCTGGCGGGCTTGGCCAGCCCGGCCATCGCGCGCGCCCAGGGCGCGCCGCAGGAAAGGCTGGTCTTCGAGCTGAAGGATGGCCCGGTTACCATCCAGTTGCTGCCCGAGGTGGCACCGAAGCATGTCGAGCGGATCAAGGCCCTGACCAGTCGCGGCCTTTATGACGGCACGCCCTTCCACCGGGTGATCGAGGGCTTCATGGCCCAGGGCGGCGACCCCACCGGCACCGGCACCGGCGGCTTCCGCGACCGCGGCTTCGAGGACCTGCCGGCCGAGTTCACCAACCGCTACCGCTTCGTCCGCGGCGTCTGCGGCATGGCCCGCAGCCAGAACCCGAACAGCGCGAACAGCCAGTTCTTCATCATGTTCGCCCCCGCGCCGGGCCTGGATGGGCAGTACACCATCTGGGGCCGGGTGGTTGCCGGCATGGATGCGGTGGACAAGATCAAGCGCGGCGATCCGGCCCGCAACGGCCAAGTCCAGAACCCGGACCGGCTGATCCGCGCCCGCCTCGCTACCGCCTGAAGCTGGCTGATCCTGGCGCCGGGCCGCGGCGCCAGGGATCACTGGCAGATTTCCCTCCCGTTTTCCCAGGCGATCCACGAAGGCTTCGCCGGAAACCGCTTTGGCAAGGACCCGACAGATGAGCGACGATACCCCGGCTGCCTCGGAAGCTGCCGCCGAGGAAACCGCAGCGCCGGAAAACCCGGCCCCGCAGGCCGCCGCCGAAGCCCCGGCCGCACCCGCCGCGCCGGCGACCGACCCCGAGAACACGCTGATCCTGGAACTGAAGGACGGCAAGGTGACGATCGAGCTGTTGCCCGATCTGGCGCCGAAGCATGTCGAGCGGATCAAGACCCTGACCCGCGCCGGCTTCTATGACGGCACGGTCTTCCACCGGGTTATCGAAGGCTTCATGGCCCAGGGCGGCGACCCCACCGGCACCGGCACCGGCGGCGCGCGGGAACAGGGCTACGAGGATCTGCCGGCCGAATTCTCCCCGCCCGGCAAGGCGCGCTTCCAGCGCGGCACCTGCGGCATGGCGCGAACCAGCAACCCTCACAGCGCGAACAGCCAGTTCTTCATCATGTTCGCGCCCTCCAGCCATCTGGATGGCCAGTACACCATCTGGGGCCGGGTGGTCGCGGGCATGGAGAATGTGGACAAGATCAAGCGCGGCTCCGGCCAGAGCGGCATGGTGCACGGCCCGGACAAGCTGATCAGCGCGAAGATCGCGGCCGATATTCCCGCCTGACGATGCTGCCCCGCGCCTGGCCACGGCCGGCGCGGGTTGACCTGTGGCCGCCGCGGCGCTTATCCCGCGCCGTGGCATGGCGGTGAGAGCCGGTAGCTCAGCTGGTAGAGCACGGGACTTTTAATCTCGTGGCCGTGGGTTCGAATCCCACCCGGCTCACCAGTGCTAAGCATTTGATTCCTGTATTCCCTCTTGAGTCTGCTCGGCACCTGTAGCGCGCTCGCGCGGGGGAACGGGGTTCTGGTTGCTGGCCATCATGCGGAGGAAAGCAGAATGAGGCTTCGCGCAGCCGTGGTGGGAGTGGGTGCAGTTCTCATTCTGGGCGGCCCAGCCCGCGCCGATTTCTTCGATGACGTCCGCCGAACCTTCCAGCACGATATCCCCCGCACTTTCCAGCACGACATCCCTCGAACCTTCCAGCACGACATCCCCCGCGCTTTCGGGGCGCAACCGCAGCGAGATTCACAACCACCGCGCGCGCAGCCGCCGCGGCAGGAGTCGCAGCGCCCGGCGAATACCGGCCGACCGCCCCGTCCGCGACCTGCTCCGCAGCGCTGAGCTCATGGTCACTTTCGCAGCCGCCAGAATAGGTGCAGGGAACGCCATCCCAGTCTCTGGAGCTATGTGAGGACGCAATATGTGGGGGCTCGCTCGCTCGGCGTGCCTCCAGCGCGGTCGATGGGTTGTCGCCAGGAAGGGCTGCCTCGGTCGGCGTGGCCGGCCAGACAGGCTCCTTGGCACCATGCTGTGCCGGTGCGGGCAGAGGGCGCGCTGTCCGACCCTCGCGTGAGGGGTGACCTTGGGCGGGAATCCCTTCCTTCCGTTGCGGTCCAGAACATCCCTGGCTCATGCTGCCCATGGTATTGGAGGCGGAGGGCGAGATGCGCAACTGCGCATGGGCGGCCAACATTTTCGCGCTGACCATCGGCACTCTCGGCGCTGCCATGATCTGCCGCGGCCTGAGGATGCTGGCACCGGGCTACCGCCAGGCCGACATTGACGACACCGTGCTGAGCATGACCTATGTCGAACTTCGCCTGACCTGCCTCATCGGGGCCGTCATCCTCAGCGTGCTCGGCTGCATGGGCCAGAGCTTGGCGGACCAGTTCGACGCCCGCGAGCAGGAGCGAAGGACGGTGCCGGCTGCTGCCGATAACTGACCGGAGCGCAAAGGTTCTCCTGCGGGCCGCCTTCCGCCTGGCCATGCACGGTGACCGTCCCCCAGAGCGATGCCGTGTGGAACGGCGCTGCAGGTGTCGCCCGCCCGGTATCATCAAGGGACAGCCATGGAGCACCATGTCGGGATCGGTGTTTCGCTGAAGGCAGCATCCTGTGAGTGGTGGAGACTGCCGGCCGGATCGTCCGCAGGGCGAAGATGGCAGGCGGGCCTGAACTGGCGATCGCCCGGTTCCGCAGGCTCGGCGCCGAGGTGGCGCGGGCCGGTGGCTGGCCCGCCGTCCCCATGGCTGCATGCCGGGCTCGAGGGGGCAGGATTCGCGGCGGTGCTGCCTCCCCACGGCGGAAAATCTCCGCTTCCCAGCGGCCGGGCTTTTCGCTTCCCTATGCGGAACCTTACGGGAGCGCGCAAATGACCATCAGAGGCTTCCTGGCTGCCGGCGCCATGGTGCTCGGCATCGCCCTTGCCGCTGGCACCGCCCGGGCCGGCGCCACCCTGGATGGGGTGAAAAGCCGCGGCGTGCTGGCCTGCGGGGTCAATGTCGGCGTTGCAGGCTTCTCCCTGCCGGACAGCCAGGGCATCTGGCGCGGCATGGATGCCGATCTCTGCCGCGCGGTCGCCGCCGCCGTGCTGGGCGACCCTTCCAAGGTGCGTTTCGTGCCGCTGACCGCGGTGCAGCGCTTCACCGCGCTGCAATCCGGCGAAATTGACGTGCTGATCCGGCAGACCACGCTTTCCATGACACGGGACACCAGCCTCGGCCTGCGGCTGACCATCGCCAATCTCTATGACGGCCACGGCTTCATGGTGCGGCGGGACGCCAACATCACCGACCTCAAGGGCATGGATGGCATGACCATCTGCCTGTCGCCCGGTACGACGAATGAGGTGGTGACGGCCGATTTCTTCCGCAGCAACAATATCCGGTTCACGCCGCTGCTTCAGGAGCGGATGCAGGACAATGCCACGGCGCTGCAGGCGGGGCGCTGCGACGCCATCGGTACCGATGCGACGCAGCTTGCCGCGCTGCGCAGCCAGTTCCAGCGGCCGGGCGATTTCGTCATCCTGCCACAGCGCATCTCCAAGGAGCCCTACGGCCCCGTCGTGCGGCGCGACGACCAGGAATGGTTTGACGTGATCCGCTGGACGGTGAATGCCCTGATCCAGGCCGAGGAATTGGGCGTCACCAGCCAGAATGCCGAGGAGATGCGCCGCAGCAGCCCGAACCCTGATGTGCGGCGCCTGCTGGGCGCTGATCCGGTGCTGGGCCAGGCGCTGAAACTGGACCCCGCCTGGGCCTTCAATGCCATCCGCGCCATCGGCAATTACGGCGAGTTGTTCGAACGCACCATCGGCCCGAATACCCCGATCGGCCTGGAGCGCGGCATGAACCGGCTGTGGACCGAGGGCGGGCTGATGTACGCCTGCCCCATGCGGTAGGCGGGCTTCCGCCCCCACCCCGGACGGCGCGGGGGGGGGGCCCTGACGCTACTTCTCCCTGGCTTGTGCCAGGAAGGCCAGCAGCTCCGCGACTTCCTTGCCCGCTCCCGCATGGTCCGCCGCGATGCGGGTGTAGAGCGCGGCGGCGCCTTCGTAGATGCGGGATTCGCCGCGCTCCTTGCCGAGGAACTCGGCGATCTCCTCCATTTCCCCGACGAAGCGGTATGCCTTGTCCGGCATCATGCGAAGGTACCGGTCCAGCCAGGGCAGCAGCACCGGCTGGCTGTCCATCAGCTCCGCATGCAGGGCGGAAGCGGCGCCGGCGCGGGTGGCGCCCAGGATCATCGCCGTGGCCATGGCGGTGAAGCCCTTGGTGATGCCGGCATAGCTCATCTTCAGTGCAGAGGCGGCGCCGAGCGGCCCATCCAGAACGGGCACCTGCAGCCCGTGCCTTTCCAGCAGCGCCAGCCGGGCGGCGTCCGGCCCGGCGGCGTAGAGCTTCGGGGTATAGCCATCGGGCCGCGGCGGGCCGCCGATGATGCCGCCATCGACGAAGCCGCAGCCCGTCGCGGCGCTCACTTCCCCGCTGCGCCGGGCGAGTTCGGGGCTGATGGCGTTGCAATCGGCATACAGCGGCTTCCGTGCCGCCTTTGCCAGATAGGGTGCCAGGCTTTCCGCCAGCGCCATCGCCTCGGAAGGCGGCAGCACGGATAGGATGATGTCGGCCCCGGCGACGCCCTGAGCATCGGTCGGCTGCATGCCGGCGGCCGCAGCGCGGTTTGCGCTGGCCTGGCTGCGGCCGGCCAGCGAGGTCACCACTGCGACGCCGTTCTGCGTAAGGCGCCTGGCGATGCCGGCACCCATGGCACCCTGGGCAATAATGGCGACGGTGAGGCTCATGACGGTCTCCTGCGGGAACTGGCCGCAGGCTAGCGCAGTTCGCGGCGGGAGGGGGATCGCTTCCGCCGGCTGGCGGTGCTGTGCCCCTCGGGGCCGGGGTACGCGAGGGAACAGCCCGTATCCGGGTGCATCGTCGCCTGCGGCCCGGGTCCGGCCGCTGGTCCTTCATCAGGTCCCACCCGTCCGGCCGAACCAGACGCCGAGAAGGGCACCGAGCGAAACCAGCAGCAGGCCGCCATTCACCACCAGCAGCAATGCTCCGGGCAGCCGCCTCAGATCGGACCGCCGCGGCGTGTCATGGCCGGGATACCATTCCCGCCACACAGCGACGGCGAAGCAGAAGGCGGAGAACAACACCAGCAGCGAGGCATTGAACAGGATGGCCCATTCCGGCAGCACATTGCCGAGGGTGGTCTTCGCGCCCACGCCAGCGGCCAGGGAAACCAGCCCGGTCCGCACCCAGGCCGCGTAGGTACGCTCCGCCGCCAGCACCGTGCGGTCCGCGGCGTAGAGCAGGCGTGGGTCGTCCTTGGCGTCCGGCATCGTCAGCGCCAACGCGGAAGGGACAGTTTGGCTTCAGGGACACTCGCCTTGTAATACCGGCTTGGCGTCGCGGTGCGGGTGCCGGAGACCGCCTCACTCTGGTCCCTGCCGGGCTGACGCCTGTGCTGCCTGGCATCAATGGTAATGCAAGACCGCATGGTGCTCGAAGGCCAAGCGGCTGCGGAACGTCAAGGATGTCGCACGCATCGCGGGAGAGCAGCCTGGCTGTCGTCATCTGGCGGCGTCCGGAATACGTACACCGCCTTCCCGCGCTCATGTGCAGTATGCCACGCGCGATCCGCAAGGGGCGGAAGGCCGGCTGGCGTGAGGCCCCCTCTCAGCACTCATGCCCGGCCTCGCAGCCGGTATGTTGCGGCCCTGCCGCAGGTGGAAAGGTCTGCCATGGCCGGTGCCGCAAGCGAAACCCGCCCGGCGGGTTTCCCCGCCGGGCGGTTGCGGACCCTGGACGTTTCGGCCCGGGCGGCGGCCGGGCAGGGGATACGCCCCCGCCATGCGGAAAGGAACCACTCCTTCGGTGCCCCTGGGATATGGCGCCCGGGGATCGCCTGGCCCCTTTATGCGTCTGCCCGCTCCGCCAGGCTGTGGCCCGCGCCACAGCCCGCGTGATTATCCATGCGGCCGCCGCCGCTTGAACAACGCCGGTGCGGCGGATAGGCAGGCTGAGCGGCAGGCGCCGCAGTCGGGGGAGGGCGGGGATGGAAACGGACTACCTGGTGATCGGCGCCGGTTCGGCAGGCTGCGTGGTGGCCAGCCGGCTGAGCGAGGGCGGGGCGCGCGTCACACTGCTGGAAGCTGGCCCCAAGGACCGCCACCCCTGGATTCACATCCCGGCCGGCATGCTGAAGCTGCTGCAGAACCAGAAGCTGGTGAACTGGGGCTATACCACGGAGCCCGAACCGGGCAGCAACAACCGCGAGATCCGCTGGCCGCGGGGCAGGACCCTGGGCGGCTCCTCCTCCATCAACGGCATGCTCTATGTCCGCGGCAACCCGGCGGATTTCGACCTCTGGGCGCAGATGGGCTGCCGCGGCTGGTCCTATGACGAGGTGCTGCCCTTCTTCCGCAAGTCGGAAACCTACCGCAGCGGCGGCGACCCGGAATACCGTGGCCAGGGCGGGCCTTTGCAGGTGGAGGACTACCGCACCATCCTGCCGCTGACCCATCGCTTCGTCGAAGCCGCGCAGCAGGCCGGCCATGTCTTCCGCAAGGACCTCAACGGGAAGGAGCAGGAAGGCGTCGGCTATTCGCAGATGACCCGCCTCGGCCGCTGGCGCGGCTCGACCGCCCGCACCTTCCTGGCCGCCGCGAAAGGCAGGGTTCGGGTGGAAACGGAGGCCCAGGTCACCCGCCTGTTGTTCGACGGCCGGCGCTGCATCGGCGCCGAGTTCCGCCAGGGCGGCACGCTGCGGCAGGTGAGGGCGGCGCGGGAGGTGGTGCTCTCGGGCGGCGCGGTGAACTCGCCGCATCTGCTGCAGCTTTCGGGGATCGGCCCGGCGGAACACCTGCGCTCCCTTGGCATCGAGGTGCTGGCCGACATGCCGGGCGTCGGCGCCAATCTGCAGGACCACTACGTCACCCGGGTGCAGCACCGGGTGCGCGACAGCGTCAGTACCAACCAGCTGGCGCGTGGGCTGCGGCTGGCGGGGGAGGTGGCGCGTTTCTTCCTGCGCGGCAATGGCGCGCTGACCTTCGGCGTCACCACGGCACAGGTCTTCACCCGTTCGCGCGAGGGGCTGGCCTCGCCGGACCTGCAATTGCTGTTCACCCCGGCGAGCTATGCGCTCGGCCAACTCGGCTACCTGGAGAGCGAACCGGGCATGACCTGCGCCATCTGCCCGGTGCGTCCCGACAGCCGCGGCACGGTCATGGCAAAATCCGCGGACCCCTTCGAAAAGCCGGCGATCCGGCCCAACTATCTTTCCGCGCGGGGCGACCAGCAGGTGCTGGCCGCCGGGCTGCGCCTGGTGCGCCAGATCTTCGCCCAGCCGGCCATCGCCCGGTACAGTGTAGAGGAGATCCTGCCTGGCCCCGGCGTGACCGGCGAGGACGAGCTCCTGGCCTTCGCCCGGCAATATGGCAGCACCATCTACCACCCCGTCGGCACCTGCCGCATGGGAGAGGACCCGCGCAGCGTGGTGGACAGCCGGCTGCGGCTGCGCGGCTTCGAAGGACTCAGGGTGGCCGATGCCTCGGTGATGCCGACACTGACCACCGGCAACACCAATGCGCCGACCATCATGATAGGCGAGAAATGCGCGGCGATGATGCGCGAGGATGCCGCGGCTTGAACGGCCCCGCCCCGCCCCATGCCAGCTTCCGGGAGCTGCTGGGGCTGTTCACCAAGCTTGGCATGGCCAGCTTCGGTGGCGGGTTGGCCGGCTGGATGCATCATGAGGTGGTGCACCGGCGCGGCTGGATGACCGAGGAGGGCTTCCTGGCCGGGGTCGCGCTGGGCCAGGTGATGCCCGGCGCCAACAGCGTTAACCTGGCGCTCTATATCGGCCTGCAACTGCGCGGCCTGGCCGGGGCGGCGGCGGCCTTCATCGGGCTGCTCGGCCCGCCCTTCCTGTTCATCCTCGGGCTGATGCTGCTCTACCAGCGGATTGCCGGCCTGCCTGGCCTCGCGGCAGTGCTGGTGGGGGTGGCGGCGGCCGGAATCGGCAACAACTGCGTGGTGGGGCTGCGCACCGCCCTGACAATGCGCCGGGTCGGGCCCTGGCTGGTGACCATCGCGGTCTTCGTCTCGGTCGGCCTGCTCCGCTGGCCGATGCTGCCGGTGATCCTGGTGATGGCGCCCATCGGCATCGGCCTGGCGGCCCGGGCGGAGCGCGGCCATGCCCTTTGACAGGCTCTGGGCCCTCGTCGTGGTCTTCGCGCCGCTCTCGCTCGTCTCGATCGGCGGCGGGTCCTCCATCTTCGCGGAGATGCAGCGGCAAAGCGTCTCCGTGCATGGCTGGTTGACCGATCCGCAATTCCTAGACCTTTTCGCCCTGTCGCGGGCGGCACCGGGGCCGGGCTCCCTGATTGGGGCGCTTGTCGGTTGGCAGGCGGCCGGCTTCTGGGGCGCGCTGGTGGCGGCGCTCGCGCTCTACCTGCCGTCCTCCCTGGTGCTCTGTGTGGTCGGCAGCTGGTGGCGGCGGCGGGGCGATTCCCCGACGCGCCGCATCATCGAGCGCGGCCTGGCGCCGGTCGCGGTGGGGCTGATCTTCGCCGGGGCCTGGACGCTGTTGCAGGCGGGCGGGGCCGGGGTGCTGGAGGTGGCGACCACGGCGGTCACTGCCGCCGTGCTGCTGCGGGGCGCCAGCCCCTATTGGGTGATGCTGGCCGTCGGGATTGTCTGGGCGGGCCTCCATGCCACGGGCGCCATCGGCGTTTGACAGGGTTTCACAGCGATTGACGGCCGTTGCGCCCGCCGGCGCGGTTGACACTTCCGGGGGGCGGGCATGAGGATGCGCGCCGTATAACGCCAGAACATCGGAAGGACCGCCCACATGGCCGAAGAGCCGCGCTTCGTCGAACATGCCCGTGACGGGGATGTTCATATCCTGCGCATTGCCAACCCCCCGGTGAACACCCTGCGGAACGAAGTGCGGGCCGGGCTGCTGAACGGCATCCAGGCGGCGAACCGCGAAGGTGCTCGCGCCATCGTGGTGATCGGTACCGGCCGCGGCTTCTCCGGCGGTGCCGAAATGACCGAATTCGGCAAGCCGCGCCAGCCGCCCTCCCTGCCGGAGGTGTTCCAGGCGATCGAGGACAGCAAGGCCCCGGTGGTGGCTGCCATCCATGGCCACGCCCTTGGCGGCGGGTTGGAAGTGGCGCTGGCCTGCCATGCCCGCGTCGCGGCGCCGAACGCCTCGGTCGGCCTGCCGGAGGTGAAGCGCGGCTTCGTGCCCGGCGCCGGCGGCACGCAGCGGCTGCCGCGCCTGATCGGGCTGGAGGCCCTGCGTATCATCGTCTCCGGCGAGCCGGTGAACGCCCAGGCGGCGCTGAAGCTTGGCATCGTGGACGCGGTGCTGGAAGGCGACCTGGAAAAGGCCGCGGTGGCCTGGGCGCGGGAGAATGCCGGGCGGAAATTCACCCTGGCGAAATACCGCACGGACAAGACCGAGGGCCAGGACATGGCCGCCTTCGACGAGGCGGCGAAGAAGCTGCTGGCCCGCACCCGCGGCCAGGAAAGCCCGCGCGGCTGCGTGGAGGCGGTGCGCGCCGCCTATACCAAGCCCTTCGACGAGGGGCTGCAGGTGGAGCGCGAGCAGTTCCAGAAGCTGGTCGCCGGTGAGCAGAGCCATGCGCTGCGCCACATCTTCTTCGGCGAGCGTGAGGTGGCGCGCATTCCCGGCATGCCGGCGGATGTGAAGCCCCTGCCGGTGCAGAAGCTCGTGGTGATCGGCGGCGGCACCATGGGCGGCGGCATCGCCATGAGCGCGGCGAATTTCGGCATGCCCGTGACCATCGTCGAGACCAGCCAGGAGGCGCTGGACCGCGGCCTGAAGCGCTGCGAGGCGAATTGGGAGCGCACCGTCTCCTCCGGCCGGCTGTCCGAGGCGGAATACAAGAAGCGCCGTGCCCTGCTTTCCGGCACCACCGATTTCGAGAAGGCGGTGGGTGAGGCCGACCTCGTGATCGAGGCGGTGTTCGAGAACATGGAGGTGAAGAAGCAGGTCTTCGCCAGGCTGGACGCCGCGGCGCGGCCCGGCATCGTGCTGGCCTCCAATACCTCTACGCTCAACATCGACGAGATCGCCAGCGCCACCAAGCGGCCGGAGCTGGTCTGCGGCATGCACTTCTTCAGCCCGGCGAATGTCATGCGCCTGCTGGAGATCGTGCGCGGCAGCAAGAGCAGCTGGCAGACCATCGCCACCGCCATGGATGTCGGCAAGCGGATCGGCAAGCTGAACGTCGTGGTGGGCAATTGCGACGGCTTCGTCGGCAACCGCATGACCGGCAAGCGCGGCCCGCAGATCGAGCGCCTGCTGCTGGAAGGCTGCCTGCCGCAGGATGTGGACCGGGTGATGGAAGGCTACGGCATGGCGATGGGGCCGCTGGCCACCGGCGACCTGGCGGGCCTGGATATCGGCGCGGCGGTGCGCAAGGCGCGCGGCACGGTGGCGCCGGTGGCCGATGCCATCGTAGCCGCCGGGCGGCTCGGCCAGAAGACCGGCGCCGGCTACTACAGGTATGACGAGAAGCGCACCCGGATGCCGGACCCGGAGGTGGAAAAGCTGATCGTCGATCTCTCCGAGAAGATGCAGATCCGCCGCCGCAAGATCTCCGACGAGGAGATCCTCGACCGCGTGCTGCTGCCGATGGTGAACGAGGGCGCGAAGATCCTGGAGGAAGGCGTCGCCTACCGCCCGATCGACATCGACGTCATCTTCTGCAACGGCTTCGGCTGGCCGGCCTTCCGCGGTGGCCCGATGTTCTGGGCCGACCGCCAGGGCCTTGCCACGGTGCGCGACAAGCTGGCGAAATACGCCGCCGAAACCAACGACCCGAACCTGAAGCCGGCGGCGCTGATCGAGGAACTGGCGGCGAAGGGCGGCACCTTCGCCGGCATGACCGGCACCGCCAAGATCTGAAGGCCCGCGCGGCGCGTTCTTCATGAACGCGCCGCGATGGACCCGGCCGAATTGAGCACGAACGGGAGTTTGCCATGGACCTGCGCTGGACCGACGAGGAACGCGCCTTCCGCCAGGAAGTCCGGGATTTCATCAACAAGGAACTGCCGGCGGCGACGCGGGAGCGCATGCGGCGCGGCAAGACGCCGACCAAGGAAATGGTCGTCGAGTGGCAGCGCAAGCTGAACGCCCGCGGCTGGGCCGCGCCGGAATGGCCGAAGGAGGCCGGCGGCCCGGGCTGGGGCGCGGCGCAGCGCTACATCTTCCGCGAGGAGCTGATGATGGCCCCGGCGCCGATGCCGCTGGGCTTCAACATCAACATGTGCGGCCCGGTCATCATCAATTTCGGCACCGAGGCGCAGAAGAAGCGCTTCCTGCCGCGCATGCTGAACCTGGACGACTGGTGGTGCCAGGGCTTCTCCGAACCCGGCGCCGGCTCGGACCTCGCGGGCCTCAAGACCCGCGCGGTGCTGGAAGGCGACCACTGGGTGGTCAACGGCCAGAAGACCTGGACCACGCTGGCGCAGCACGCCGACTGGATCTTCCTGCTGGTCCGCACCGACCCCAACGCCAAGAAGCAGGAGGGCATTTCCTTCCTGCTCTGCGACATGAAGACCCCCGGCATCACCGTCCGCCCGATCATCACCATCGAGGGCGGGCACGAGGTGAACGAGGTCTTCTTCGACGACGTGAAGGTGCCGAAGGAGAACCTGGTCGGCGAGGTGAACAAGGGCTGGGATTGCGCCAAATTCCTGCTGGGCAACGAGCGCTTCGGCCAGGCCCGCGTCGGCGCCTCGCGCGAGCGTATCCGCCGCCTCAAGGCGATCGCCGCGGAGACGCTGGATAATGGCCGCCCCCTGATCGAGGATCCCGATTTCCGCCGCAAGGTGACCGAGATCGAGGTCGAATTGCAGGCGCTGGAGATGACCGTGATGCGGGTCATCGCCAATGAGCGCAAGCGCAGGGACCGCAAGCCCGATCCGGCAACCTCCGTGCTCAAGATCAAGGGCACCGAGATCCAGCAGGGCGTTTCGGAACTGCTGATGAAGGCCGCCGGCCCCTATGCCTGGGTGGATGGCGACCCCGATGCCGAGGGCAGCAACGATTGGGATCTGGCGCCAGACTGGGCCTTCGGCCTGGCCGGCACCTATTTCAACTGGCGCAAGCAGTCGATCTACGGCGGATCGAACGAGATCCAGCGCAACATCATGGCCAAGGCCTTTCTGGGACTCTGACACGTCATGGATTTCGATCTTTCCGAAGAGCAGGGCCTGCTGCAGGACAGCGTGGCCCGGCTGCTGGGCGACAAATACGGCTTCGAGAGCCGCAAGGCCTATCTGAAGGCGGAGAGGGGATGGAGCGAGGAGGTCTGGGCGGCCTATGCCGAACTGGGCCTGCTTGGCCTGCCCTTCGCGGAAGCCGAGGGCGGCTTCGGCGGCGGCGCGGTGGAAACCATGCTGGTCGCCGAGCAGATGGGGCGCGCCATCACGCTGGAACCCTGGTTCAGCACCGTGGTGCTGGGCGGCGGCTTCCTGCGCCATGGCGCCAGCGCCGAACAGCGCGCCGCCCTGGTGCCCGGCATCACGGCGGGTGAGCTGAAGCTCGCCTTCGCCCAGACCGAGCGTCAGGCCCGCTACGACCTGTTCGACATCGCCAGCACGGCGAAGAAGGATGGTTCCGGCTGGGTGCTGAACGCCCGCAAAGGCATGGTGCTGCATGGCGACACGGCGGACAAGCTGATCGTCTCCGCCCGCACCGCCGGCGGCCAGCGGGACAAGGGCGGCATCGGCCTGTTCCTGGTGGATGGCAATGCCCCCGGCGTCACCCGCCGCGGCTTCCGCATGGTGGACGGCCAGCGTGCGGCGGAAGTGCATCTCGCCGATGTCAGGGTCGGGCCGGAAGCCGTGCTGGGCAACCCGGAGGGCGGCCTGGCGGTGATCGACCGGGTGGTGGACGAAGCCATCGCCGCCCTTGCCGCCGAGGCGGTGGGTGCGATGGACGTGGCCCACAACATGACCCTGGACTACATGAAGACCCGCCAGCAATTCGGCCGGCCGATCGGCAGCTTCCAGGCGTTGCAGCACCGTGCTGCGGACATGCTGGTGGCGCTGGAGCAGTCCCGCTCCATGGCCTATTTCGCCACCATGTCGGCGCAGGAGGATGACGCGCTGGCGCGGCGTCGGGCGATGCATTCGGTGAAGGTGCAGATCGGCCGTGCTTCCCGCTTCGTCGGGCAGCAGTCCATCCAGCTTCATGGCGGCATCGCCATGACCATGGAATATGCCGTCGGCCACTACTTCAAGCGACTGACCACCAACGACGCGATGTTCGGCGACGCCGACTACCATGTCCGCGCGCTGTCCGACATGGGCGGGCTGGTGCAGGCCGCCTGAGCATTTCCAGGTCCGGCCCGTGCGCCGGACGACCAGGAAAATGCGACAGAACCGAGAGCCGGAGCGGGCTCGGCGAGCGCATGAGAGATGGACCCGCTCCGGGTCACGAAACGGGGAGGGGCCGCCCGGCGGCCCTTCCCGTCCTTCCTTCCCGTCCCTCCCTCGGCGCAATCTGCGCCGCCCGTAACTGGGAAAGAGGGAGGTTTGCCGTGATCCAGCTTGGCCAGGTTGCCCCCGATTTCGAGGCGGAAACCACCCATGGCCGCATCCGCTTCCACGAATGGCTCAACGGCCAGTGGGGCGTGCTGTTCAGTCATCCCAAGGACTTCACCCCGGTCTGCACCACCGAACTGGGCGAGGCCGCGCGGCTCAAGGCCGAATTCGACCGGCGGGGAGTCAAGGTCATCGGCCTCTCGGTGGACCCGGTCGCCCGCCATGCGGGCTGGGAGGCCGATATCGTCGAAACCCAGGGCACGGCCGTGAATTTCCCGATGATCGCTGACCCGGACCGCAAGGTCTCCGACCTCTACGGCATGGTCCATCCGGAAGCCGACCCGGCATTGACGGTCCGCACCGTCTTCGTCATCGACCCGGCGAAGAAGGTAAGGCTGATGATGACCTACCCACCCTCCTGCGGCCGCAATTTCGCGGAGATCCTGCGGGTGATCGACAGCCTGCAACTGACCGACCGCGCCAAGGTGGCCACCCCGGTGAACTGGCAGAAGGGCCAGCGCGCCATCATCGTCCCCAGCGTGCCGAAGGAGGAGGCGGAGCGACTCTTCCCCCAGGGTTGGGACGAGAAGAAGCCCTATCTCCGCTACGTCAACGTGGAGTAGCCGGCATCGCCTTTTTCGTTTGCGTGCCGCCGCCCGATGGGGTTCGATGCGCCGCAAGATCCGTTGCGCGGGGGCGGTAAATGACTGGTTGGGTGATCGGGCGCCGGGGCATCATGGCCGGCGCCATGGGCGTTTCCGGGGCATTGGCCGCGCCCGGCCTCCTGCATGCGCAGAACGAACCGATCCGGATCGGCGAAATCAACAGCTACACCTCCCAGCCGGCCTTCCTCCAGCCCTACCGCAATGCCTGGACCCTGGCGGTTGAGCAGGTGAACGCGGCCGGCGGCATCAATGGCCGCCGCCTGGAAACCATCCACCGCGACGATGCCGGCCGGCCGGAGGACGCGGTTCGCCTGGCCGGCGAACTGGTGAACAGTGAAAGAGTGGCGCTGCTCTCGGGCGGCTTCCTTTCCCATGTCGGCCTGGCGATCGCCGATTTCGCCAACCAGAACAAGCGCCTCTTCGTCGCCAGCGAACCACTGACCGATGCGCTCGTCTGGTCGCGCGGCAACCGCTACACCTTCCGCCTGCGCGCCAGCACCTACATGCAGTCCGCCATGCTGGTGGAGGAGGCCGCCAAGCTCCCGGCGAAGCGCTGGGCCACCGTGGCGCCCAACTACGAATACGGCCAGTCTGCGGTGCGCTGGTTCAAGGAATTGCTGCTGAAGGCGAAGCCGGATGTGCAATTCGTGGCGGAGCAGTTCCCGGCGCTCGGCCGCATCGATGCGGGCGCCACCGTGCAGGCCCTGGCCGCGGCGAATCCGGAGGCCATCTTCAACGTCACCTTCGCCGCCGACCTGACCAATTTCGTCCGCCAGGGCAGCACCCGCGGGCTGTTCGAGCGCCGCAGGGTCGTCAGCCTGCTGACCGGCGAGCCGGAGTATCTCGATCCGCTGGGTGACGAGGCGCCGGAGGACTGGATCGTCACCGGCTATCCGCAGGACCAGATCGACACGCCCGTCCACAACGCCTTCCGCGAAGCCTATCGCCAGCGCTGGAACGATTACCCGCGCCTTGGCAGCGTGGTGGGTTACGACACGGTGAACGCCATCGCCGCCATGCTGCGGAAGGCCGGCACGCTGCAGACCGAGACGATGGTCGAGGCGATGCGCGGCCTGAAATTCGGTTCGGTCTTCGGAGAGGTGGAATTCCGCGCCATCGACCACCAGTCCACCATGGGCGCCTATGTCGGCCGAACCGTGCTGCGCAACGGCAAGGGGGCGATGGCCGACTGGCGCTACGCGGACGGCCGCAACTACCTGCCGCCGGATGAGGTGGTGCGCCAGCTCCGTCCGCAGAGCTAGGGCGCCCCGGCCATTCTTGAGAACCTGCTGCTGCAGGCGCTGAACGGGCTGGCCAGCGCCTCCTCGCTGTTTCTGGTCGCCTCCGGGCTGACGGTCATCTTCGGCGTCAGCCGGATCGTCAATTTCGCCCATGGCTCGCTCTACATGCTGGGGGCCTATCTCGCCTGGAGCCTGGTGACGAACCTGCCGCGCGGGCATCTCGGCTTCTGGGGCGGGGTGCTGGGGGCGGCGGCGGCCGTCGCGGCAATCGGCCTGCTGCTGGAGATGGTGCTGCTGCGCCGCATCTACCGTGCGCCGGAACTGTTCCAATTGCTGGCGACCTTCGGCGTGGTGCTGATGGTGCAGGACCTGGCGCTGCTGCTCTGGGGGCCGCAGGACCTCCTCGGCCCCCGCGCACCGGGGCTGCGCGGCACCTGGGAGTTGTGGGAGGGCTTCCGCTTCCCGCGCTACGAACTCTTCCTGATCGGTGTCGGCCCGCTGGTGCTGGGGCTGCTTTGGCTCCTGTTCCATCGTACCCGCTGGGGCACGCTGGTGCGAGCCGCGACGCAGGACCGCGAGATGGTCGGTGCGCTGGGGGTGAACCAGCGGCTGCTCTTCACCTCTGTCTTCGCGCTGGGCGCCTTCCTCGCGGGGCTGGGTGGCGCGCTGCAATTGCCACGGGAAAGCGTGAATCTGCACATGGACCTGGCGATCATCACGGAAACCTTCGTGGTCGTGGTGGTGGGCGGGCTGGGAAGCCTCACTGGTGCCTTCCTGGCGGCGCTGCTGATCGCGGAACTGCATGCCTTCGGCATCCTGGTCTTTCCCAAGATCACCTTGGTACTGATCTTCCTGGTCATGGCCGTCGTGCTGGTGATCCGCCCGCATGGCCTGCTGGGCCGCCCGCCGGAACCGCAGCGCGGCGCCGCGGCGGCGCCGGAGCCAGTGCAGGGC
>JAEWCI010000333.1 GCA_023390705.1 Pseudomonadota bacterium | reverse complement strand
TGGCCGCGCCGTGCGGGTGGCGCCGGATGGCAGCTTCGCCCTCGGCTTCGGGCGCGATGCCGCGGCCCAGGCGGTGCTCGCCATCACCCCTCCCGGTGGCCGCACCGAGACGCGGCACCTGGCCGTGGCCCGGCGGGAGTGGCAGGTGCAGCGCATCGAGGGCCTGCCCGGCGCCATGGTGACGCCGCCGCCCGAGGTGATGGAGCGCATCCGCCGCGAGCGCGCGCTGATCGCCGAGGCGCGCAGAGTGGACAGCGGGCAGCCGTATTTCGCCACCGGCTTCACCTGGCCGGCCCAGGGGCGCATCAGCGGCGTCTATGGCAGCCAGCGCATCCTGAACGGCGAGCCGCGCGCCCCGCATCTCGGGCTGGACATCGCCGGGCCGACCGGCACGCCGATCCTCGCCATGGCGGCGGGGCGGGTGCTGCTGGCAGAGGACCTGTATTTCACGGGAAACACCGTCATCCTCGACCATGGCCATGGCGTGCAGTCGCTCTATGCCCATTGCTCGCGCCTGGATGTGACGGTGGGGGAGGTGGTGGCGCAGCGCCAGCGGATCGGCGCCATCGGTGCCACCGGGCGGGTGACGGGGCCGCATCTGCATCTTGGCCTGAACTGGTTCGCCACGGCGGTGGACCCGCAACCGCTGCTGCCGCCGGCATGATCGAGGCCCGCTTCGACCTTGAGGCGCCGCTGCAGCTGCTGCTGGGCCTGCTGCGGTTCCTGGCGGGGGTGGCGCGGCTGGCGGTGGCCTCGCCCATGGTGGCGATTGCCTTCGTGGCCGCGCTCGCCCTGCTGGTGGCGGCGCTGTTCTGGTGGTCCAGGCGGGAATAGAGCGTTTTCATGCCGGGTGGAATTACCCGGCGACTCGGAAAATGCGACAAAACAACAAGCTGGAGCGGCTTCGCCATGCACGGACACGGTGAAGCCGCTCCAGCCCCGCAGGGCTGACGGCGCGCGGCGTTTCCGGCCTATCATCCGCGCAGGCGGGAAGATGGGAGGAAAAGACGCGCCATGACCGAGCCCAGCAACCACTACGGTCCCACCGCCGCCCGCCAGCATGGCAGGCCGGGGCGGGAGACACGGCCCGCCTCCCGCACGATCGACCTGCTCGCGCATGTGCTGGTGCCGGAGGCCGCTGCCTTCATGGCACCTCACCTGAAGCCGGGCGGCGAGCCGATGGCCCGCTTCGCCACGCCGGAAAGCCAGGCGCTGAACCGCAGGCAGGGCGTGGACCGCAAGGAGGTCTTCACCACCCATGCCGCGCGGCTGGCCGAGCTGGACGCCATGGGCATCGACATGCAGGTGGTCGCCCCGCCGCCGGGGCAGTGCTACGTCACCGCGGCGGCGGAACACGCCGTGCCGGGCATCCGCATGGTGAATGACGGCATCGCCGCCTATGTCGCCGGGCGGCCGGACCGCTTCGTCGGGCTCGGCACCGTGCCGCTGCAGGAACCGGCGGAGGCGGTGGCGGAGCTGGAGCGCTGCATCGGCAGGCTCGGCTTCAAGGGCGTGCAGATCCTCACCAATGTCGCTGGGCGGGAGCTTTCGGAACCCGCCTTCGAACCCTTCTGGGCGCGGGCCGAGGCGCTGGGCGCGCTGGTGATGATCCACCCCAACGGCTTCACCGAAGCCGAGCGCCTGCGCCGCTTCTACTTCAACAACGTCATCGGCAATCCGCTGGAGACGACCCTGGCGCTGCACTACCTGATCTTCGACGGCGTGCTGGAACGCTATCCCGCGTTGAAGATCCTGGCGGTGCATGGCGGCGGCTACCTGCCCGCCTATGCCGGGCGGATCGACCATGCCTGGGGCGCGCGCAGCGATGCCCGCGGCAGCCTGCCGAAGCCACCCAGCCACTACCTGCGGAAGCTGTATTTCGACAGCATCGTCTTCACCCCGCACCAGTTGGAATACCTGGTTCGGGTCTATGGCGCCGACCATGTGGTGATGGGCACGGACTACCCCTTCGACATGGCGGATTCCGACCCGATCGGCCATGTCTGTGCCGTCGAGGGCTTCGACGAGGCGACCCGCGCGGCGATCTGCGGCGGGAATGCGGCGCGGCTGCTGGGGCTGTGACGCCGTCCCGCCGGGGAATGTTCCGGCAGCCCGGCATCACCCGATTGTGAGCCGCTGTCCGATGCGGTAAGGCCACCAGGCCGCGCCGTGCCTGGACAATCCGAGACAGACGCTGCGCCCATCGCCGGTGCCGCCTGTCCCGATGCGACAGGTCCGCAGGAGCGGCTGCGCAATCCTGAATCTCCCGTCCGGGAGAGCCTGGCGAGGTGCGGCACCGATGGGAGATGACGTCCGCACTGCCGGGGCCGCCTTGCCGCCCCGCCTGCCCTGGAAATGGCTCGACCGCCAGGACCGTGTGCCCACCCGCCCCGCGCATCTGGTCGCCTCGGCCGAGGAGACGCCCCCTCCGGCGGTGTTCCTGTCCGCCCTGCTGCAGCAGGTGGCGACGCAGGGGGTCTACTGCATCCTCATCCTGGTCGTTGCCGGCGTCTTCGGGCTGGAGGGTCCGCAGGTCACCGGCTTTCTCTGCCTGACACTGATGTCGCTCGCCCTGGGTGGGCTGCTGCAGACCGCGGACCGGGGGCCCATCGGCTCGGGCTACGGGCTTTCGCTGATCCCCACCACCTCGATGCTGGCGCCCTATCTCCTGGCGGCGCAGGTGGGGGCGGGCCTGGCCGAAGCGTCCCTGCTCTGCATGGCGACTGGCTTGGTCTCCGCGCTGATCGTCGGCCTGGACCGGCGGTTCCTGGCTGCCATCCCGACCGAGATCGCCGGCGTCGTCACCTTCTCCATCGGCGTCAGCCTCCTGCCGCGCGCCTTGCACAGCCTGGAACCCGGGCTTGGCGGGACGCAGGCCGGGCCGCTGCTGGCCACGGCAGGCGTCACCCTGGCTGCGACCGGGCTGCTGGCGGT
>JAEWCI010000298.1 GCA_023390705.1 Pseudomonadota bacterium | reverse complement strand
CGCTAGAGCAGATCGCCGGAGGACGTGAACGCCCGGAGGCGTGACTCTGCTCGGCAAAGAATGGCCTACAGCGCATCGCGTCCAGCCCTGAACGCCAATCCGCTGTAGGCTCGTAGCTCGGCTACTCCGCCGCCGTGGCCCGCGCCGGCATCGGCGGCGGCAGGGCATCGCGCAGGGCCGGCATCACCTCGCGCGCGAAGAGTTCCAGCGCCTTCTTCGTAAGGTCGTGCGGCAGGGTGCCGAAATGCAGCCCGGCCATGACGATGTTGAAGCCGCCCTTGCGCTGGTATTCCGCCAGTTGCTCGATCACCGTCTGCGGGCTGCCGCAGATGAAGGTGCCCTGCTCGATCATCTGCTCCATCGTCCGGTAGCCGCCGGTGATGGTCTTCTTCGCCTGGATCAGCCCCTTCATCGAGGCGAGCGAGGAATAGCCCGGCGGCAGCAGCATCTCCTGCGGCATGCGGAGGAATTTGTTGGCGAAGGCCTCGATATGCGGCTTCGCCTCGCGCCGGGCGATCTCGTCGGTTTCCGCCACATAGATCTTCACGGACCAGCCGAGCTGGTCCGGCGAGGACTGGTAGCCGCGCCGCGCCGCCTCATCGCGATAGGCCTGCATGGTGCGGAACAGCATGGCCGCCGGCGTCGCGGTCTGGAGATAGACGTAGCGCCGTGCCGGGTCGGCGGCGAATTCGATGGTTTCCTTCGAACCCTGGGAAGGAATCCAGATCGGCGGATGCGGCTGCTGGTAGCAGCGCGGCCAGAGATTCACATGCGGGATGTGGTAGTATTTGCCTTCGAAGGCGAAGGGGCCGGGCCGGGTCCAGGCCTGGAGGATCAGGTCATGCGCTTCCTGGAAGCGGGCATGGCTTTCCGTCGGGTTCACCGCAAGGGAATGGTATTCGGCGCCGATGCCACGGACGAAGCCGGTGATGATCCGGCCGCGCGTCACATTGTCCAGCACCGCGAATTCCTCGGCGATGGAGAGCGGGTTGGACAGCACCGGCAGCGCCCGGCCGAGGATGGCGATCTTCGCGCTCTCTGGCATGCGCCGCGCCAGCATGCCGGCGAAGACATTCGGGCAGGGCATCAGCCCATAGGCGTTCTGGTGATGCTCGTTCACCCCGACGCCCTCGAAGCCGAGCTGCGCCGCGTATTCCAGCTCGTCCAGATAGCGTTCGTAGAGCGCCGCGCCCTTCTCCGGGTCGTAGTAGCTGTTGGGCAGCGTCACCCAGGAGGATTTGTGCAGCTTGTCGTAGTCGGGGTCGAGGTCGGCATAGGGCATCAGGTGGAAGAAGAAGAACCTCATCGCCCGATCCTCCCGGTGAATTCCTCGTAGATCCCGCAGAATTCCTCGGCCTTCTCGGTCTGCGGCGAATGCCCGGCATGGCGGATGACCCGCACCTCGGCGCCCGGTATCAGCTCTCCCCAGCGCGCGGCATAGACGGCGGGCAGGTAGCGGTCGTGCTCGCCCCAGACCACCAGGGTCGGCACGGAAATGCGGTGCAGCCATTTCTCCAGATGCGGGTCGTGCCAGCGCGGCGCCCAGGCCAGCCGCGCGGTGGCGAAGCGGTTCTTCAGGCGGCGGTCTATCTCCGCCTCGTCCGGCTCCACCGCCAGCAGCGCATCGGCGAAGCGCTGGTCGTGGAACAGCGCCCGCGTCGCCTCCTCCTCGGTCCAGAGGAAGGTATCGGGGCGCGGCACGCCCTTCATGTGGATGCCGGCCGGCCCAACCATGGCCAGGCTGGAGAGTCGCTCGCAGGAGCGCACCGCAATCTCGGCGGCGATCCAGCCGCCCAGCGAGGTGCCGAGCAGGTGCACGCCGCGCAGGTCCAGCGCCTGCATGAAATCCAGGTAGAAATAGGCGACGTCGTGGATGTTGTCGAACCAGTCCGGGGTGTCGGTCCGGCCGAAGCCCGGGTGTTCCGGCGCGATGACGGAAAAGCGCTGCGCCAGCCTTTGCAGCCAGGGCGTCATGCGGCCGCCGCCGCCGGCGCCATGCAGGAAGAGCAGCGGCGGCCCCTCGCCCGCGCGCAGCAGATGGGTGCGGCAGCCGGCGACCGTGACCTGCTCCTCCCGCATCGCGCTCAGCCCCGCTCGATATGGGCGCGGATGGCGCCGGTCGGCGCGTCCACCCAGCCCTTGCCGCGGGCATAGCCCACCATGGCGTCGAAGCCTTCCATCCAGGCGGCATCGGCGTGGCGGCTGGCCTGGTTGCGCAGCCAGGCCTGCTGGACCCAGAGCGCGCCCTCGCCCTCATAGTGTCCCAGCCCGTTCGGCAGCGCCGGCAGGCCGTCGCCTTCCACCACGGCCTTGAAGCCCTTCAGGTCCTCGGCGCCTTCCAGCCGCGCTTCGCCAGCGGCGGTGATGCGGATCAGCATCCGTGCGTCCCTCCTGCCTTCTTGTCCTGCCAACGGTAAAGCGCCGCGGCGGCCGGTCAATGGCCGTGGCCCGACCTTGCCGGCATGACACCGGCATGCCTCCCCCGCTGGCCAGCCCCGCGATGACCGATTAGCCTGCGCCCATTCCTCGGAGGAACACGCCATGCAGCAACTGGCAGACCGGCTGAACGCCATCGCAACGGAACAACCCTTCCGCACCAGCTTCTACCTGAAGGACCTTGCCAGCGGCACGGTATATGCGCGGGAGGCCGACCGCGTCGTGCCTTCCGCCAGCACGCGCAAGACCTCCATCATGATGCACGCGCTGAAGCAGGTGCATGAAGGGAAGCTGGACCTGGCGCAGCCCTGCACGGTGGAGGAGCGGCTGCAGCAGAACATCACCTCCGGCACCTTCCAGCACATGACGCCGGGCCTGGTGATCCCGCTGCGCGACGCCATCGTGCAGATGATCATCGTCAGCGACAATGTCTGCACCCAGTTGGTGCTGGAAAGGCTGGACCGCGACGCGCTGAACGCCTGGTGCCGCGACATCGGCATGGCCGGCACCACCCACCGCGCCAATATCCCGCCGGCGGGGCTGCCCTGGAACCACGCCATGGACAGGACCGCCACCACCACGGCCGCCGACCAGGGCCTGTTGCTGGAACTCATCCTGCGCGGCAGCACGGATGCCGAGGCGGCGGCGAAGCTCGGCTGCTCGCCGGCGCTGTGCCAGCTCGGGCTTGAGATCCTTTCGTGGCAGCGGCTGCGCAACCTCATCCCCTCGCTGCTGCCGTCCACCACCAAGGTCGCGCACAAGACCGGGCGCGACGCGCGCGGCCGCAGCGATGCCGGCATCGTCTACCGCGACGGCAGGCCGCTCTTCATCCTCGCCGCCTATGCGGACGAGGTGCCGGATGCGATGCCGGACGGGCTGCCGGGCTTCGCCGCGGCCTATGCCACGGTCGGCCGCCTCGCCCGCGCTGCCTGGGACGCGCTGGGCAAGTGACGGGCGGAGGGCGAGGCGCCGCATGCCGGTAAGCCGCGAGGATGTGATCGCCGGCTTCGAGATGATCCTTGGTCGCCGCCCGGAAAGCGAGGCGGCGATCGAGGCGCATCTCGGCCTCGCCGACCGCCGGGCATTGGGGGCGCATCTCATCGCCTCGACGGAATTCGCCGCGCGGCGCCGCGTGGCCGAGGCCGGCGCCACGCCCGACGAGGTTTACGCCGGCTATCTGCCGGCCGATCTGGAATTGTTCCACCATTTCCCGCCCTGGCAGGGGGAAGGCAGGCCCGGCTTCATCACCGATTTCCTCGGTGTTCGCACATCGCTGGCGCATGTGCCGATGGCCGCGCATCTCGGCGGCGCGGTGCTCGGCCTGCCGATCCCCCGCGATTTCCACGCCGAGACGGTGGAGTGGATCGGCCTGCTGAAGGCGGTGCTGGGGGCTTCGGGCAGCTTCTGCATGGCGGAACTTGGCGCAGGCTGGGGGCCCTGGCTGGCGGCGGCGGCGGCCGCCACGGCCCGGCTCGGCGTCACCGACCGGCGTTTCTACGGCGTGGAGGCGGACCCGACCCGCTTCGGCTTCCTGCAGGAGCACCTGGCCCAGAACGGCATCCCGGCGGCGGAGTGCCGCTGCATCAACGCCGCCATGGGCACCGCGGCGGGCATGCTTTCCTGGCCGCTGGCAGCCGCCCCGGCGCAGGATTACGGCACCGTCCCCACCACCCCCGGCATTGCCGATTACCGCGGCTATCTCTATGCCGACTTCACGCAGATCCCCGTGCTGCCGACCCGCGATCTGCTGGCCATGGAGCCGCGCTGGGACCTGCTGCATGTCGATGTCCAGGGGCTGGAGCTGGAACTCTGCCGGGACGCGGCGGAGATGCTGGAGGAACGGGTCGCCTGGCTGGTGCTGGGGGTGCATTCGCGCGTGCTGGATGGCGGGCTGATCGAACTGCTCCACCCGCGCGGCTGGGTGCTGGAACATGAGAAGCCGACCCGCATGGAATTCGACCCCGCGGCGCCGAGCCTGGAGGCGATGACCCGGGCGGACGGCGTGCAGGTCTGGCGCAACCCGCGCCTGGCCGCCATGGCCCGTAACCGCCCGTAACGGCACGTTGCGGTAACCGGAACGCTCCCGCTGCGTTCCCCTGCGATGAGATTGCAAGGAGAAGCCCGATGCTGCGTCGTCGCCTGCTTGCCCTGTGTGCCACCGCCCTGGGTCTGGCCCCGGCGGTCGCCGATGCCCAGCCCTGGTGGAACGAGGAGATGCGGCGGCGTGAATACGAGCGCTGGCGCGAGGCCGAATGGCGCCGCCGCCGGCGGGAGCGTCGCGAGTGGCGCCGCGAGATGTGGCGGGAAGAGCACGAGCGCGCCCGCTGGGAAGCCCGGCGCCGGGCTGCGGCGCGGGCGGAATGGGAGCGCCGCCATGGCATGCGGCCATACTGAGCCTCCGGGCCTCCGCTGGGCGCCCCTGGCTTCGCGCCGGGCGGTTCATGCCCTAGCATCCGGCGCCAAGAGGGGGAGGAGCGCCGCGCATGCGCCTCGATGCCACATGCCTGCCGGATGACTGGCCGCAGGGCAGCTACGCCGCCCGGGTGATGACACCGGACGGGCCGGTCGCCATTGCCCTGCTGAACGGCGCCGCCTTCGACATGACACCGGCCTTTGGCACCGTCAGCCGCTGGCTGAACGAGGCCGATCCGCTCGGCGTCATCCGCACCCGCGGCGTGCCCCTGGCGCTCGACCTGAAGCGGGCGTTGGCCAACAGTGCCGCCGCCGCGCAGGATCCGGCGCAGCCTTTCCTGCTGGCGCCTATCGACCTGCAGGCGGTGAAGGCGGCTGGCGTGACCTATGTGCGCTCCATGCTGGAACGGGTCATCGAGGAACGCTGCCGCGGCGATGCCGCCCGCGCCGATGCGGTGCGCGCGGAGGTGCGCGGCATCATCGGCGACGATCTTTCCGCCGTTCGGCCCGGCAGCCCGGAAGCGGCGCGGCTGAAGGCGGCGCTGGTGGAAAAGGGCTGGTGGAGCCAGTACCTCGAAGTCGGCATCGGCCCGGATGCCGAGATCTTCACCAAATGCCCGCCCATGGCGGCGGTCGGCCCGGGCGCGAGGATCGGCGTCCACCCGATGAGCGAATGGAGCAACCCGGAGCCGGAGGCGGTGCTGGCGGTGAATGCCGCGGGCCGCATCCTCGGCGCCATGCTGGGCAATGACGTGAACCTGCGCGATGTCGAGGGCCGTTCCGCCCTGCTGCTCGGTCGCGCCAAGGACAACAATGCCTCCTGCGCGCTCGGCCCGCTGCTGCGGCTGTTCGATGCCGGCTTCACGCTGGACGATCTGCGCCGCGCCGAACTTTCGCTGAGCATCACCGGCGAGGACGGCTTCATGCTTGAGGAAACCGGCCTGGTCGGCAGCATCAGCCGCGACCCGGAGGAGCTGGTGGCGCAGTTGATCGGCCCGCACCACCAGTATCCGGATGGCGTGGTGCTGTTCCTCGGCACCCCCTTCTCCCCGGCCAAGGACCGCGCCGGGCCGGGCATGGGCTTCACCCACCGGGTCGGTGATGTCGTACGCATCGCCACGCCCAGGCTGGGCGCGCTGGTGAACCAGGTTGACCATACCGATGCCTGCCCGCCCTGGCGCTTCGGCATGGGCGCGCTCATCGCCAGCCTGCACCGCCGCGGGCTGCCCCGGACATGAGCGCGCCCGACATGAGCGCCCCGGGCATGAGCACGCCGGAGATGAGCGCGGAGGAGAGCGGCCGCCTCGACCGCGGCGATGGCGTGGAACTGGCGTGGCGGCGCATCCGCGGGCGGGGTCCGGGGGTCGTCTTCCTCGGCGGCTTCAACAGCGACATGACCGGCAGCAAGGCGGGCGACCTCGCGGCGTATTGTGCCGCAACCGGCCGCGCCTTCCTGCGCTTCGACTATTCCGGCCATGGCACCAGCGGCGGGCGCTTCGTGGAGGGCACCATCGGCCAGTGGGCCGCCGATGCGGCGCTCTGCCTGCAACGCCTGACCGAAGGGCCGCAGATCCTCATCGGCTCCTCCATGGGTGGCTGGATGGCGCTGCTGCTGGCGCTGCGCCACCCGGAAAGGATGGCCGGGCTGATCGGCATCGCCGCCGCGCCGGACTTCACGCCGCGCATCCTGGCCGCCCTGCCGCCGGAGGCGCGGGAGGAGCTGGACCGCACCGGGGTGTGGCACCGCCCCAGCGCCTATGGCGACCCCTATCCCATCAGCCGGCGGCTGCTGGAGGAAGGCAACGACCATCTGGTGCTGGACAAGTCCCTGCCGATCACCGTGCCGGCGCGGCTGCTGCATGGCCAGCGCGACCCGGACGTGCCCTGGCAGCTCTCGCTGAAACTCGCCGGAACGCTGGCCGGCGACGACGTGCAGGTGGTGCTGGTGAAGGATGGCGACCACCGCCTCTCCCGCCCGCAGGACCTGCTGCTGCTACGCCGGACCCTCGCCGCGCTCCTCCCGCAGGATGGCGGCTAGCCCCTCGCGGTAGCTAGGGTAGCGCCAGGCGATGCCGAGCGCCGCCTTGGTGGCGGCATTGGCGACGCGCCGGCTCTCCGCCCAGAAGCTGCGGGCCAAGGGGGACATGGTGCGCTGCGCCTCGTCGAAGGGAATGGCGGGCGGCGGCGCGACGCCCAGCAGGCGCGCGGCTTCCTCCACCACCGCGGCGCTTTCGGCGGGTTCGTCATCCACCAGGTGCAGCACGCGCAGCCCGGGCGAGCGGTGCTGTGCCATGGCGGCCAGCACCGCCAGGGCGATGTCGTCGCGGTGGATGCGGCCGAAGGCGTGGCCGGGCTTGATGACGCGCCGTGCCGTGCCGGCGCGCAGGTCGTCGAAACCGCTGCGGCCGGGGCCGTAGATGCCGCCGACGCGGAACAGGTCCACCGCCCGCGTCGCGGCGAATTCCGCCCAGGCCAGCTCGGCCTGCCGCCGCCTTCTAGTGCGCGGCTGGGCGGGGGCGGGCGGCGTGCCTTCCTCCACCCAGGCGCCGTTACAGTCGCCATAGACGCCGGTGGTGGAGAGATAGCCGATCCAGCGGAGCGCCGGCACGTCCGCCACCGCCGCGCGATGCGCCGCCAGTACCGGGTCGCCTGCCTCGTTCGGCGGTGCCGTCACCAGCAGATGCGTGGCCGCGCGCATCGCTTTCGCCGCCGCGTCGAAGCGGCAGAGCGCGATGCCGGGTGGCGGTGCCACCGCGGCGGGATCGCGCGCCGTGCCCGTCACCCGCCAGCCGGCGGCAAGGGCCGCCCGTGCCACCGCCATGCCGCTGTAGCCGAGCCCGGCGATGACCAGCCGGCCCGGCCCTGTGTCCCGTGCTGCATCCATGCCGCGTGATCTGGCGCCGATCCTGCCCGGCGACCAGAGGGGTTTCACCCTGTCCGTGCACGGCGAACCCCCTCTGGCTTATTGCTTCTTCGCATTTTCCAGGTCGCCGGGTGATTCCACCCGGCGAGAAAATGCTCTCGACCCGTGTCGCCCTGACTGCCGCCGGGTTAAGCCGGGTCTGGCTTTCGTTGAGCCGGCGATTCACCTCCTGAGTGTTTCCACTCAGGCCGATCGCGGTCTAGAGTGCCCCGTCGTGAGGTCCCCCCGACTCGTACTCCTCGGCACCTTCGCCGCCACGCTGACGATTGCGGCTGTCGGTGCCACATGGCTGTTCCTGCACGAAAGCCCCGCAGCGGAGCCGCCTGGGGAGGCGCTGCCCCTGCCGCCGGAACCGCCCCGACTGACCGAAGACCCGGAATATGACCGCTGCCTCGGCATGCTGCGCACCGACCCGCAGGGTGCCCAGGTGCTGGCCGATGCCTGGGAGGCGACCGGCGGTGGCGAGGGAGCGCGGCATTGCGCCGCGCTGGCGCTGCTTGGCCTGGGCGAACCGGACCGCGCGGCGGAGCGGCTGGAATTCCTGGCCGCCCGCAGCCAGGCCGGTCCGGCCGCCCGCAGCGCCCTCTACGCCCAGGCGGGCCAAGCCTGGATGATGGCCAGCCAGCCCGACCGCGCCTTCGCCGCCACGACCCTGGGGCTTTCGCTGACGCCGCGTGACGTTGACCTGCTGGTGGACCGCTCCGTCGCGCTGGGCACGCTGGGCCGCTACCGGGAAGCGCTGGAGGATCTCGACAGCGCCGTGGCGATCGACCCCGACCGCGCCGAGGCCTGGGTGTTCCGCGCCGCCGCGCTGCGCCACCTGGACCGCACCGCGGAGGCCGAGGAAGCAGTGGCGAAGGCCCTGGCCCTCGACCCCGACAATGCCGAGGGGCTGCTGGAACGAGGCATCATCCGCCAGCTCAAGGGCGACATCGCCGGGGCACGGAGCGATTGGGAACGCGCCATCACCCTGGCGCCGGACAGCCCCACCGCCGATCTGGCACAGCAGAACCTGGCGCTGAGCGAGGCCGGGCCGCAGCGGCGGTAGCGGTCCGGGCGGACCGCCCCTTTTCCGCCATGGCCGGGCGACTCCCCTGGCCCTTTCCAGGGCGTCCCTGCTGCGGTTCGCGTGCCATCCTGAACGCGCGATCCGCTTCAGGTCATTGCCTGCAGAGCGGATTTACGCTCCCAGGCGGTCACGCCCGTCCGCGATCCGCCTAGAAATCCAGGTCGGCGTAATGCGCCGGCGGGGCGATGCCGCTGATCCGGTCGGCCAGCAGGGCGCGGAAGGCCGGACGCGACTTCATCCGGGCATACCAGTCCTTCGCCGCGTCGCTGAGCGACCAATCGATGTCGCCGATATAGTCGAGCGAGGAGAGATGCGCCGCGGCCGTGAAATCCGCCAGGCTGACATGCGGCCCGGCCAGGAAGGCGCGGGTTTCCGCCAGCCAGCCGAGATACTCCATATGCGACTTGAGATTGGCGTAGCCGGCGCGGATCGCCGAGGCATCCGGGTTGCCCCGCCCCAGCAGCCGCTTCATCTGCTTTTCGTACAGCAGGTTGGCCGTTACCTCGCGGCCGAATTTGCCGTCGAACCAGGCGACCAGGCGCCGCACCTCCGCCCGTTCCGCCAGGGTGCGGCCGAACAGGGTGATGTCCGGATAGGCCTCGTCCAGATATTCGCAGATGGCGTAGCTGTCCGCGACCGCCAGGCCGTTCTGCTCCTGCAGGACCGGCACGGTACAGGCGGGGTTGATCGCCAGGAAATCCGGGCGCCTTTCCCAGACCCGCTCCAGCCGCAATTCGAAGGGAATGCGCTTCTCGGCCAATGCCAGGCGCACCTTGCGGGCATAGGGCGAAAGCGGCAGGTGATAGAGGATTCTCACGGGGCTGCTTATGCCATCGGGTGGTCACGCGGAAAAGCTGTGCCTGTCCGAAGAATCGCAACCATTTCCCCGGTGTGTGGCGCCATGGGATGATGCGGTTCGTAACGGATCGGGGGGAACGCTCGCCATGGCACTCACCGCCACCATCGCCGAACATGCGGTCGGCAACCGGCTGCAGGACGTGGCCGGCGCCTTCCTCGGCACCCGGGGATGAGGAAAGGGGGGCGCCTGCCCCCCTCGCCTATTCGGCCGCGACCGCCGCTTCCTGCTCCCGCATCGGCTCCGGCAGGTATTTCACGTATTCCCGCGGCACCACCTGCCAGAACCGGCCGCGCTCCTGCGCCCAGTCGTTCAGCAGCCGGGCGGCGAGGCGCGAGCCGGTTTCCTCCGCATGGCGCTGGATCAGCGCCTTCAGCTCCGCCTCCCAATGGGCCGAGGCCAACCGGTCCCAGACGAGGGTTTCCGGGTTCACCCGGCGCTCGAAGGTTTCATCGGCGTCATAGACGAAGGCCATGCCGCCGGTGAAGCCGGCGCCGAAATTGTCGCCCACCGGGCCGAGGATCACCACCGTGCCGCCGGTCATGTATTCGCAGCCATTGGCGCCGCAGCCTTCCACCACCGCGACGGCGCCGCTGTTGCGCACGGCGAAGCGCTCGCCCGCCTGGCCGCCGGCGAAAAGCTCGCCCGCCGTCGCGCCGTAGAGGCAGGTGTTGCCGAGGATGGTGTTCTCGTTCCACACCAGCGCCGAGGACGGGGCCGGACGCACCACGATGGCACCGCCGGACAGCCCCTTGCCGACATAGTCGTTGGCGGCGCCGAACACCTCCAGCTTCAGCCCGCGCACCGCGAAGGCGCCGAGCGACTGGCCGGCATTGCCGCGCAGCCGCACCCTGAGATGGCCCGGCTGCAGCCCGTTCATGCCGTATTGCCGCACGATCCTGCTGCTGAGCTTGGTGCCGATGGCGCGGTGCGTGTTGCGGATGTTGTACTGCAACTGCATCTTCTCGCCGCGCTCGAACAGCGGGGCGGCGTCGCGGATCATGTCCGCGTCCAGCGTCTCCGGCACCTCGTTGCGGCTTTCCAGCGTGCAATAGGGCAGGTGGCCGCCGGCTTCCGCGCGCACCAGCAGCGGGTTGAGGTCGAGGTCGTCCAGGTCCTCGGAGCCGCGGCTGACCTGGCGCAGCAGGTCGGCGCGACCGATCACGTCCGTCAGCTTGCGGAAGCCGAGGGAGGCAAGGATCTCCCGCACCTCCTCCGCCACGAAGCTGAAGAGGTTGATGACCTTCTCGGGCGAGCCGTGGAATTTCTGCCGCAGCGCCTCGTCCTGGGTGCAGACGCCGACCGGGCAGGTATTGCTGTGGCACTGCCGCACCATGATGCAGCCCATGGCGACCAGGGAGGCCGTGCCGATGCCGAATTCCTCGGCGCCGAGCATGGCGGCGATCACCACGTCGCGCCCGGTCTTGATGCCGCCATCGGTGCGCAGCTTCACCCGGTGCCGCAGCCGGTTCAGCAGCAGCACCTGATGCGCCTCGGACAGACCCATCTCCCAGGGCAGGCCGGCATATTTGATGCTGGATTGCGGGCTGGCGCCGGTGCCGCCGCTATGGCCGGAAACCAGGATGGCATCCGCCTTCGCCTTGGCCACGCCGGCAGCGATGGTGCCGATGCCGGAACGCGAAACCAGCTTCACGCAGACCGTGGCATCCGGGTTGATCTGCTTCAGGTCGTAGATGAGCTGCGCCAGATCCTCGATCGAGTAGATGTCGTGGTGCGGCGGCGGCGAGATCAGCGTCACCCCCGGGGTGGAGTGGCGCAGCCGCGCGATCAGCCCGGTCACCTTGAAGCCGGGGAGCTGCCCGCCCTCGCCGGGCTTGGCGCCCTGCGCGACCTTGATCTCGATCTCCTTGCAGTTGTTCAGATATTCGGCGGTCACGCCGAAGCGGCCGGAGGCGATCTGCTTGATGGCGCTGTTGGCATTGTCGCCATTCGGCCGCGGCCGGGCACGGGCCGGGTCCTCGCCGCCCTCGCCGCTGTCGCTGCGCGCGCCGATGCGGTTCATGGCGATGGACAGCGTCTCATGCGCTTCCGGGCTGAGCGCGCCGAGCGAGATGCCGGGCGCCACCAGGCGCTTGCGGATCTCGGTGATGCTCTCCACCTCCTCCACCGGGATCGGCGTGCAGGCATCGGCGCGGAAATCCAGCAGGTCGCGCAGGGCCACCGGGGGCAGGCGGCGGACCGCTTCCGAGTAGCGCTTGAAGGTGGTGTAGCTGTCGGTTTCCACCGCCTTCTGCAGGGTGTGGATCAGCCCGCCCTCGAAGGCGTGGGTTTCGCCGCGGCGGCGCAGCTTGTAGAGGCCGCCCACCGGCAGCGCCACCACATCCGCGTCCCAGGCCGTACGGTGCAGTGCCAGCACGCGCCGCGCGATGCCCAGCAGGCCGATGCCGGAGATGCGGGAGGCGACGCCCGGGAAGAATTCCGCCACCAGCGCACGGGAGAGGCCGATCGCCTCGAAATTCATGCCGCCGCGATAGCTGCTCAGGACCGAGATGCCCATCTTGGACATGATCTTAAGCAGGCCTTTGTCCACCGCCTTCTTGTAGCGCGCCACACATTCCTTCAGCGACAGGCTGCCGAACAGGCCGCGGCGATGCCGGTCCGCGATGCTCTCCTGCGCCAGATAGGCGTTCACCGTGGTCGCGCCCGCGCCGATCAGCACGGCGAAGGATTGCACGTCCATGCACTCCGCATCGCGCACGTTGAGCGAGGTGAAGGTACGCAGCGAGTGGCGGACCAGGTGGGTGTGGACCGCGCCCACCGCCAGCACCATCGGGATCGGCGCGCGTTCGGCCGACTGGTCCTCGTCGGTCATGATGACGTGGGTGCAGCCGGCACGCACGCCCTCCTCGGCCTCGCGCCGGATACGGTCGAGCTGCCGCCGCAGCCCCGCCTCGCCTTCCTCGACCGCCCAGGTGCAGTCCACCACGCAGGCGGTGTCGCCCATATAGGCGCGCATCGCGGCGAATTCGGCATTCGACAGCACGGGGCTGTCGAGCATCAGCATGTCGCACTGCGTCGGGTCCTCGTCGAGGATGTTCCCGAGATTACCGAGGCGCGTCTTCAGCGTCATCACCCGTGTCTCGCGGAGCGAGTCGATGGGCGGGTTGGTGACCTGGCTGAAGCTCTGGCGGAAATAGTGGTGCAGACCGCGATACTGGCCGGACAGCACCGCGATGGGCGTGTCGTCGCCCATGCTGCCCACCGCCTCGTTGGCGTCCTCCACCATCGGGTGCAGGATCGTCTCCAGCTCCTCCAGCGTGAAGCCGACGGCGAGCTGGCGGCGGCGCAGCGCCTCGCCCATGTATTCCGCGTGCTCGTCGCCACTGGCCTTGACGATGCCGTCGATGCTGGTGGTGCGCCGTGTCCACTTGCCGAAGGGCCGGCGGGCAGCGAGCATGTCCTTCAGCTCGCCGTCGCGATAGAAACGGCCGGCCGCAAGATCCACGCCGATGCACTGGCCGGGACCGACCCTGCCCTTGGCGACGATGCTGTCCTCCGGCAACTTGACCATGCCGGTCTCGGAGCCGACGACCAGCAGCCCGTCATGGGTGATGGTGTAGCGCATCGGCCGCAACCCGTTGCGGTCCATGCCGGCGATCACCCAGGTACCGTCGGTGGCAGCAATGGCCGCGGGCCCGTCCCAGGGTTCCATCACCGCGTTGCAGTAGAGGAAGAGGTCGCGATGCGCCTCCGGCATGGTGGCGTTGTTGCCGATGCTCTCCGGGATCAGCATCGCCTTGGCCATCGGCGCGTCGCGGCCGCCGCGCACCAGCAGCTCGAACACGTTGTCGAGCGTCGCGGTGTCGGAGCCGCCGGCCTGCACGATCGGCTTCAGCTCCTCCATGAAGGGGTCGAGCAGCGGGTGGGAAAGCCGCGTCTCGTGGCTCCGCATCCAGTTCACGTTGCCGGAGAGGGTGTTGATCTCCCCGTTATGCGCCAGCATGCGGAAGGGCTGGGCCAGCTTCCAGGTGGGGAAGGTGTTGGTGCTGTAGCGCTGGTGATAGATCGCGAAGCGGCTGACGAAGCGCTCGTCGGTCAGGTCCGGGTAGAAACTCGTCAGGTGTTCCGCCAGGAACATGCCCTTGTAGATGACCGAACGGCAGGAGAGCGAGCAGACATAGAAGCCCGCCACCTCGGCGGCGATCACCTGCTTCTCGATCCGGCGGCGGATGACGTAGAGGTCGCGCTCGCAGGTCGCCTCGTCCCGCTGCTCCGGGTCGAAGATCAGGATCTGCTCGATCTCCGGGCGCGTCGCATTGGCCTTCTCGCCGATACAGGAGACGTCTATCGGCACCTGGCGCCAGCCATAGATGGCGTAGCCTGCGGCCAGGATCTCGGTCTCGACGATCTGCCGGCAGCGTTCCTGCGCGCCCATGTCGGTCTTGGGCAGGAAGATCATGCCCACCGCGATGCGGCCCGGGCGCAGCCTGTCGCCGCCGCGCTTCACGGCTTCGGCGAAGAAGTCCTGCGGGATCTCCACATGGATGCCGGCGCCGTCGCCGGTCTTGCCATCGGCGTCCACGGCACCGCGGTGCCACACCGCTTTCAGCGCGTCGATGCCGGCCTGCACCACCTGGCGGCGCGGCGTGCCGTCCAGGCTGGCCACCAGTCCGACGCCGCAGGCGTCATGCTCGGTGAGGTCGATCCGCCCGGCATCACGCAGCAGGGCGGCGTTGGAAAGATAGTCGCGGGTGTAGTTTTCCATCGCCCTCACTCCGCTGCCACGGCCTGCAAGGCGCCGGCCTTGTCGCGCACATAACGGTCTATCTGCTCCGCCGCGTCGCGGCCGTCGCGGATCGCCCAGACCACCAGGGAAGCGCCGCGCACGATGTCGCCGCCGGCGAAGACGCCGTCCAGGTTGGTCATGAAGCTGCGGTGGTTGACCGCCAAGGTGCCCCAGCGGGACAGCTTCAAGGCCGGCTCGCCGAACATCGCCGGCAGATCCTCCGGGTCGAAGCCCAGGGCCTTGATCGCAAGGTCGCAGGGTTCGGTGAAGGAACTGCCCTCGATCGGCGCCACCTGCTGGCGGCCGCCCGCATCCGGCAGGCCGAGATGCATGCGCACCGCGCGCACGCCTTCCACCTTGCCGTCGCCCTCGCCGGCGGAGCCGGAAGAACCGATGAAGGCTTCCGGCGCGGCCAGCCATTCGAAGCGCACGCCCTCTTCCTCGGCATGCGCCACTTCGCGCATGGAGCCCGGCATGTTCGCCCGGTCGCGGCGGTAGAGGCAGGTAACGGCGGCGGCGCCCTGGCGCACCGCGGTGCGCACGCAGTCCATGGCGGTATCGCCACCGCCGATCACCACCACCCGCTTGCCATGGGCGTTCAGCGCACCGCTCTCGAAGGCGGGCACCTTGTCGCCCAGGTTCTCCCGGTTGGAGGCGGTGAGATAGTCCAGCGCCGGCACGATGCCGGGCAGGCCGCTGCCGGGGCAGGCGATATCGCGCGCCTTGTAGACGCCGGTGCCGATGAACACCGCATCATGCCTCTCACGCAGCTCGGCCAGGGAGATGTCCCTGCCGATGGCGCAGTTGAGGTGGAATTGGATGCCGCCTTCCTCGAACTGCTTCCAGCGGCGCAGCACCACCTCCTTCTCCAGCTTGAAGTTGGGGATGCCGTAGATCATCAGGCCGCCGACGCGGTCGTAGCGGTCGTAGACATGCACCTGGTAGCCGCGCACCCGCAGCCTTTCGGCCACCGCCAGCCCGGCCGGGCCGGCGCCGATGATGCCGACGCTGAAAGGCAGCTCCCTCCGGGGCTTCGGCGGCTTTACCCAGCCCTGTTCCCAGGCATTGTCGGTGATGAATTTCTCCACCGCGCCGATGGTGACGCTCTCGAAGTCCTTCTCGATGACGCAGTTGCCCTCGCAGAGCCGGTCCTGCGGGCAGATGCGGCCGCAGATCTCGGGGAAGGTGCTGGTGGCGGAGGCGACCTCATAGGCCTCCTCCAGCCGGCCTTCCGCCGTCAGCTTCAGCCAGTCCGGGATGTTCTGGCTGAGCGGACAATGCACCGAGCAGAAGGGCACGCCGCACTGGCTGCACCGGCTGGCCTGGGCGGAAGCGGCTTCCGGGGCGAATTGGCGGTAGATCTCGCCGAAATCCTCACGCCGCAATTCGGCTTTGCGCTTTTCCGGCTGGCGCTGGGACAGGCGCACGAATTGCAGCATGCGTTCGACCATGGCGGCGGACCCTCGGAAAAGGCGAAAGGCGGGGCTGCCGGTTGGTTCCGTCCGGCCGGGCACATACGGCCCGGACGCACCTGGCCCGGCTGGCCCGCGTGCGGCGCACCTTAGCGTCACCACCTTCCACCGGGCCAGCACTTTTTCACCGTCAGGTCAGAATACTTGTCCTATCATCCTTCCCTTTTCGGACGAGGCATCCTGACTAACCGAGAAATGCAGGAAATAAGGTCCGGCATGGACCTACATCCCTGCCGCCGCCCGCTGGCGCCCGCCACCCGTCCGAAAACGCAGCAGATAGCCGGGCACCACCGACTCGACCGCATGCGGCGCGATGCCCAGCGCCTCAAGCCCGGGCGCGCCCGGCGCCACCACATTGTCGCGCTGCAGCATCAGCAATTGGTCGCGGGTCAGCGGCGGCTTGGGCAGGAATTCGCCCATCCTCGCCTGCAGCCGCGCCAAGCCCAATGGCAGTTCCACCATCGGCTTGCGGTGCCCGGTCACTTCCTGCACGTAGCGCAGCAGCTCGCGGAAGCTCATCACCCGCGGGCCGCCGAGCTCATAGGTCTGGCCGGCCGCCTCCTCGCGCTCCGCCGCCGCCGCCACCGCCGCGGCGACATCGCCGACATAGACCGGCTGGAAGCGGGTATTGCCGGAGATCACCGGCATCACCGGCAGCAATTGCGCCATGGCGGCGAAGCGGTTGAAGAACTGGTCCTCCAGCCCAAACACGATGGAGGGGCGCAGGATGGTGGCGGACGGGAAGGCGGCGCGCACCGCCGCCTCGCCCTCGGCCTTGCTGCGGCCATAGGCGCTGGGGCTGGCCGGGTCGGCGCCGATGGCGGAGATATGCACCAGCCGTTCCACCCCTGCCGCGGCGGCAAGCCGCGCCACCCGCCCGGCGCCTTCGGGATGGATGCGCTGGATCTCGCCCGTGCGGGGTTCGTACAGGATGCCGACCAGGTTCACCACCAGGTCGGCGCCGGCCACGGCGCGAATCACCGCTTCCTCCTGCGTCACATTCGCCGCCAGCGGCACGATCTGCCCGACCCGGCCCTGGGTCTGCAGGAAGCGGGCGCCGTTGGGATTGGTGCAGGCCACCCGCACCACATAATCCTGCTGTGCCAGCAACTGCACGACGTAGCGGCCGATGAAGCCGCTGCCGCCGAACACCGCTGCCACCTTCCGCACCGTCGCACCGCGCATGGCCCAAGGCTCCGTCTCTTTCGGCGGCGGACCTTATGGCCGGCGGCCGCCCGAGCCAAGCATCGGTGGACGCGCGGCAAAAAGCTGCACCGCCCCCGCTTGACGCCGGCCGGTGCCGACTATATCTCGCCGCCACTGCCGAATGCTCCGCAGCCGATGCCCAGGTGGTGGAATTGGTAGACGCGCTGGCTTCAGGTGCCAGTGACCGCAAGGTCGTGAAGGTTCGAGTCCTTTCCTGGGCACCACCTCTTCGGAGGTGGTGAAGTTCTCCAAAACACAACTCGCATGGCAGCGCGCCGGGTCCAACGGGCCTGGCGCGCCGCCATTCGCGCCCCTGCCACGCGGGCCGTCCTTGAGCGCCCTGCCCTGGCCGGATAGAGCTTCCCGCGAAGCGGCTGCCCTGGGCAGTCGCCTCCGCAACGGGGTAACCTGGTTGGCCGCAACCACCCTTTTCGCTCCGCTGGGACGCAACCCCGCGGGCCGTACCGGACAGCACGCCGTGATCCAGCTCCATCGCCATGACCTGCCCGACGGGCTCGATTTCGGGCGCGTCGTCGCCATCGATACCGAAACCATGGGCCTCAACCCGCACCGCGACCGGCTCTGCCTGGTGCAGCTTTCGGCCGGGGACGGCCATGCGCATCTGGTGCAGATCGTCCCGACGGCGCTGGGCGGCCGTGGCGCGGACTGCCCCAACCTCAAGCGGCTGCTGGCCGACCCGGGGGTGACCAAGCTGTTCCACTTCGCCCGTTTCGATGTGGCGGTGCTGCGCCATGCGCTGGGCGTCACCGTCGCCCCGGTGCTCTGCACCAAGATCGCCGCGAAGCTGGTGCGCACCTTCACCGACCGGCACGGGCTGAAGGATCTGTGCAAGGAGTTGCTCGGGGTGGAACTCTCCAAGCAGCAGCAGACCAGCGACTGGGGCGCCCCGGAACTCACCGCCGAACAGCAGGCCTATGCCGCTTCCGATGTGCTGCACCTGCATGCCCTCTGGACCCGGCTGGAGGCCCTGCTGCGGCGCGAGGGCAGGCTGGAACTGGCGGAAGCCTGCTTCCGCTTCCTGCCGGCGCGTGGTGAGCTGGATCTGCTGGGCTACGAGGACCCCGACCTCTTCAGCCACTGAACCCGGCGCCCTGCCTTGAGGGGCCGGGTGCCGGAGTCGAGCTCGCGCGGCGCCTTTGGCACGATTCTTGTCCGCCCTCCCGGCGAGTCGTTGACCCCGGGGGTGCGGCAGCCCATACATCGGCCGTGGACCTTACCCTTTCCGATACCCCGGCGCCGCCCCCAACCCAGGCCGAGGACGCGCTGGCCGTGGCCCGCCGCGTCCTCACCCTGGAAGCCGATGCCCTGGTCGCCCTCGGCGAGGCGCTGGACACCCGCCTGACCCGCGCCGTGGAACTGCTCGCCGGCGTGACCGGCCGGGTGGTGGTCACCGGCATGGGCAAGTCCGGCCATGTGGCGCGCAAGATCGCCGCGACCCTGGCTTCCACCGGCACCCCCGCGCTGTTCGTCCACCCGGCCGAAGCCTCCCATGGCGATCTCGGCATGATTGTGCCGGGCGATGCGGTGGTGGCGCTTTCCAATTCCGGGGAGACGGCGGAACTGGCCGACCTGGTGGCGCATACCCGCCGCTTCGGCCTGCCGCTGATCGGCATCACCGGGCGCGAGGAAAGCACCCTGGCCCGCGCCGCCGATGTCGCGCTGGTGCTGCCGCGGGCGCCGGAAGCCTGCCCGATGGGTCTGGCGCCGACCACCTCCACCACCATGCAGATGGCGCTGGGCGATGCGCTGGCCATCGCCCTGCTGACCCGCCGCGGCTTCACCGCCGCGGATTTCCGCACCTATCACCCTGGCGGCAGGCTGGGCGCCCGGCTTTCCCGCGTGCGGGACCTGATGCACCAGGGCGGGGAGATCCCCCTGGCACCGCCCGACATGCGGATGGATGCCGCGCTGGTGGCGATGACGGCCAAGCGCTTCGGCTGCCTCGGCATCGTCGAGGACGGCAGGCTGGTCGGCATCATCACCGATGGCGACCTGCGCCGGGCGTTGAGGCCCGGCGGCGCCGCTCCGCAAGGCAACCTGCTGGCACTGACCACCGCGGCGGTGATGACCCGCCAGCCCCGGACCATCGGCCCGGACGCCCTGGCAGCCGAGGCGCTGCACCTGATGGCCGGGCGCATCACCGCGCTGTTCGTGGTGGATGCCGCCGGTGCGCCGGTCGGCATCCTGCATATCCACGACCTGCTGCGCGCGGGCGTGGCATGAGCCGCCCGATGCCGGCGCCCCCACCCCGTGGCCCGCTGTGGGCCGAGCGACCCGCCCAGGGGCGCAGCATGCTGCCGCCATCCCGCCAGCGCCGCGCGCCCAGCGCGAAGTCGCTCGCGCGGCGGCGCTTCCTGGTGCGGCTGGGAAAATACCTGCTGCCCACCGCCGCCATCGCGCTGCTGGCCACCGTGGTGCTGTGGCCGGAGTTGGAAGGCAGCGACGACCGCTCCCGTGTTTCCTTCCGCCGCACCCTGCAGCCGCGGCCCGAGGCGCTGCGCGTGGTCAGCCCGCGCTATCAGGGCGTGGACGAGCTGAACCGCCCCTTCACCGTCACCGCCGCAAGCGCCGAACAGGAGGGCAGCGAGAACGTCCTGAACCTGCAGGCGCCGCGTGCCGACATCACCATGACCGACGGTAGCTGGATCTATGTCGAGTCGCAGGCCGGCCGCTACGATCGCGACGCCAGCCACCTGACGCTGCGCGGCCAGGTGACGATCTTCCACGACAACGGCATCATGCTGCGCACCGAGGAAGCAGCCGTGGAACTCGGCGCCGGCAGCGCCAGCGGCGACGCCCCGGTGGCGGCACAGGGCCCCTTCGGCACCCTCACCTCGGAAGGCTTCCGCCTGACGGAGCACGGCGCCGTCGTGGTGTTCACCGGCCGCGCCCACGCCATGCTGGAAGGCGAGCGCTGATGCGCCGCCCTGCCCCCCTGCCCCGCCTGGCCCTGCTGCTGGCCCTTTCGGCCATGGCGCCGCCCCTGGCGGGCCTGCCGACCGGCGCCCGCGCCCAGGGCATCGACCTCAGCGGCGGCGGGCCGGTGGACATCACCGCCACGGACGGCATCGAATGGCGCCAGGCGGAACAGGTGGTGGTGGCCCGTGGCAACGCGAAGGCGGTGCGGGGCACGGTGACGGTGGAAGCCGACAGGCTGATCGCCCGCTACCGTCCGCAGGGCAACAGCCAGGCCGCGCCCTCCCCCCGGACGCGGACAGGGGCCGGCGCGGCGGCGGAGCCGGCCCTCGGCGGCAGCAGCGAGATCTGGCGGCTGGAGGCCGAGGGGCGGGTCACCATCTCCACCCCGACCGATACCGCCCGCGGCGACCGGGCTGTCTATGACATAGACCAGGCGGTGCTGGTACTCACAGGACGGAACCTGTCCCTAGCCACCCGGCAGCAGGTCATCACCGCCCGCGACAGCCTGGAATACTGGAGCCAGCGCAAGATGGCGGTGGCCCGCGGCAACGCGCTGGTGGTGGACAACCAGGAAGGCCGCCGCATCGGTGCCGACACGCTGGTGGCCTATTTCCTCGAAGGACCCGATGCCGGGCCGCAGCCGAGCCCGGCCGCTGGCCAGGCCGGCCAGGACCTGCCGGGCGCCGGCAGGCTTGACCGGGTGGAGGCCTTCGGCAATGTCGAGATCCGCACCGCGACCGAGGTGGTGCGCGGCGACCGCGGCGTCTACAGCCCGGCCAGCGGCATGGCGCGGCTGCTCGGTGATGTCCGCATCACCCGCGGCGACAACCAGATCAACGGCCGGGAGGCCATCGTGAACCTGCGCACCGGCGTCGCCCGCCTCGTTTCCTCGCCCGGCGCCCGGGTGCAGGGGTTGGTCGTGCCGCAGGGCGCGCGGGAACAGGCATCGCCGCAGGGCGCGCGGGAACAGGCATCGCCGCAGGGCACGCGGGAACAGGCCGCACCGCAACAGCAGCAGCCGGCGGAGCGCCGCAGGCCATGAGCGAAACCGCCCCCCTCGCCGCCGCCCCGCCGCTGCGCGCCATTCCCGGCGAAGGCGGATTGCAGGCCACCGGCCTGGGCAAGCGCTACCGCAAGCGCCCGGTGGTGCGGAACGTCTCGATCAGCCTGAAGCGCGGCGAGGCGGTGGGGCTGCTCGGCCCCAACGGCGCCGGCAAGACCACCACCTTCTACATGATCACCGGCCTGGTGCGGCCGGACGAAGGCAAGGTGGTGCTGGACGGCCATGACGTGACCGACCTGCCGATGTACCGCCGCGCCCGCCTCGGCCTCGGCTACCTGCCGCAGGAAGCCTCGATCTTCCGCGGCCTTTCGGTGGAGGACAACATCCGCGCCGCGCTGGAGGTGGTGGAGCCGGTGCGCGACCGGCGGGAGCAGATGCTCGACTCGCTATTGGCCGAATTCGGCATCGCCCATCTGCGCCGCGCGCCGGCACTGGCCCTTTCGGGCGGCGAGCGGCGGCGCTGCGAGATCGCCCGCGCCCTGGCGACCCACCCCGCCTATATCCTGCTCGACGAGCCGCTCGCCGGCATCGACCCGATCGCCGTCGCCGAGATCCGCGACCTGGTGAAGCACCTGAAGGACCGCGGCATCGGCGTGCTCATCACCGACCACAATGTGCGGGAGACGCTGGAGATCATCGACCGCGCCTATATCCTGCACGACGGCAAGGTGCTGATGGAGGGCGCCCCGCAGGATATCGTCGCGCATGAAGGCGTGCGCCGGGTCTATCTCGGCGAGAAATTCAGCCTTTGATTCCGCCATGCCGGTAGCCGTCGCCCCGACGATGTCCGCATGGCGGAAGCGCACCGCGCCGCAGCGCGCCGGCGGCTGACGCGCCATGGCTCTTTCCCCCCGGCTGGAGCTGCGCCACGCCCAGACGCTGGTCATGACGCCGCAACTGCGGCAGGCGATAAAGCTGCTGCAGTCCAGCAACCTGGAAGTCACCGCCTTCGTCGAGGAGGAGCTGGAGCGCAACCCGCTGCTGGAGCGCGACGAGCGCCCCCTGCCCGGCCCGGATGACGGCCGCAGCACCGACCCGCTGCCGGTGGCGGCGGAGCCCGGCGACAGCGCCGCCGCCGCGCTTTCGGAGGCGCTGCCGAGCGAGGCCCAGGCGCCGCTCGATGCCGAATGGGACAATGTCTATGACAGCGAGCATGGCTATGAGGGCCGCGCCGGCAGCGGCGGGCGCGCCGATTTCGCCGACGACCTCTCAAGCGTCGAGGAACTGGCCGGCGCGGACCGCAGCCTGCGCGAGCATCTCGGCGAACAGGTCAGGCTGAATTTCGCCGATCCGCGCGAGCGGTTGATCGCCGCCCAGATGCTGGCGCTGGTCGATCCCGCCGGCCGGCTCCCCGTCCCCAGCGAGGCGATAGCCCGCGCCATGGGATGCGAGATGGCGGAGGTGGAGGCGGTGCGGCTGCGCCTGCAGCGTTTCGACCCCACCGGCATGTTCTGCCACGACCTGCGCGAGTGCCTGGCCGTACAGCTTGCCGAGAGGAACCGGCTGGACCCGGCAATGCAGGCGCTGCTCGACAACCTGGAATTGCTGGCGAAGCGCGACCTGCGCACGCTGATGCAGGTCTGCGGCGTGGATGCCGAGGACCTGGCGGAGATGATCGCCGAGCTGAAGCGTCTGGACCCCAAGCCCGGCGCCAGCTTCGACGCCGCGCCGGCACCGGCGGTTGTGCCGGATGTGCTGATGCGCCGCACCCCGGATGGCGGCTGGGCGCTGGAGCTGAACCCGGACACCCTGCCGCGCGTGCTGGTCAACCGCGGCTTTCATGCCCGCGCCCAGGTCGGCGCACGCAACAGGGAAGAAAAGGCCTTCCTGACGGAACGCTTCCAGACCGCCACCTGGCTCGTGAAGAGCCTGGAGCAGCGGGCCAACACCATCCTCAAGGTCGCGAGCGAGATCGTCCGTCGCCAGGAAGCCTTCTTCCGCCACGGCGTCGGCCATCTGCGTCCGCTGATCCTGCGCGACGTAGCGGAGGAGGTGGGCATGCACGAAAGCACCGTCAGCCGCGTCACCGCCAACAAATACATCGCCACGCCGCGGGGCACCTTCGAACTGAAGTATTTCTTCACCACCGCCATCCCCGGCACCGGCGGCGCCGAGGCCCACAGCGCCGAGGCGGTGCGCTACCGGATCAAGACCCTGATCGAGCAGGAAAGTCCGGCGGCGATCCTTTCCGACGACGCGATCGTCGAGCTTTTGCGCAAGGAGGGCGTGGACATCGCCCGGCGAACCGTGGCCAAATACCGGGAGTCGCTGCGCATCGCTTCATCCGTGCAGCGCAAGCGGGAGAAGGCCATCCCGGCCTGATCCTCCGCCCCCGGCGGACTGTTTTGCCGGTGGGCCGCAAGGCCGGGTCGGCCCCTCCCGATCAAGCAAGGAGGGTTAGCCCTGATGCACATCACTGTCGCCGGCAAGCAGGTCGACACCGGGGAAGCGTTGCAGACGCATGTCCGGGACGGGCTCGGCAATATCGCCCGCAAGTATTTCGACCATGCAGTGGAAGCCAATGTAACGTTCCGGCGCGACCACAAGGGCAAGCAGAGTGCTTTCTTTACCTGCGATATCAACCTGAAGGCCGGCCGCGGCCTGTTCATGCGGGGCGAGGGCGAGGGTCCGGATGCCCACCGCGCTTTCGAGGCCGCGGCGGAGCACGTGGCCAAGCGCCTGCGCCGCTACCGCCGCCGGGTCAACGACCACGCCCGCAGCCTGGCCGAGCAGCGCGGCCGTGCCACGCCTGAGGAGGCCGAGACCGCCACCCAATACGTGCTGCAGCATGAGGACGAGATCGAGGAGGCCGCACCCGAGACCGCCGAGGCGCCGATCAACGGCATGCGCATCGACCACAGCCTGGTCATCGCCGAGCAGCCGACCGTGATCGCCCGGATGACCGTGAGCGAGGCGGTGATGCGGCTGGATCTGGAACACCTGCCGGTGCTGATGTTCCGCAACAGCGCCAGCGGCGGGATGAACCTGGTCTATCGCCGGCCGGACGGCAATATCGGCTGGATCGACGCGCCGGCCTGACCGGCCGGAACTGCCCTCCCCCGCGACGGGGGAGG
>JAEWCI010000287.1 GCA_023390705.1 Pseudomonadota bacterium | reverse complement strand
GCCATGCCTGGTGGCGGTGGGCGAGGCGGATGCGATGACACCGCCGGCACTGGCCGAGGAGATCGCCGCCGGCATCCCCGGTGCCCGGCTGGAGGTCATTCCGGGATGCGGCCACCTGCCGCCGCTGGAAGCGCCGGAGGCCGTCACCGCCCTGCTGCGGGAATGGCTGCTGGCGCCCTGAGCGCCGCCGCCGATCAGTCCAGCGTCACGCCCGAGGTCTGCACCAGGCGCTGCCACCGCGGCGTCTCGTCCCGGATTCGCTGCGCCAGGGCCTCCGGGCTCTCGCTGAGGATGACGCTGTAGCCCAGCGGGCGCAGCCGTTCGACGAATTCGGGCTGCCTGCCCACTTGGTGCACCGCGGCAAAGAGCCGCTGGATCACCGGCGCCGGGGTGCCGGCCGGCGCCATCACCGCATTCCAGGTCTGGATGTCGAGGTCGCCCAGCCCCAGCGCGGCGAATTCCGCCATGCCGGGGATCTCCGGCAGGATGGGCAGGCGCCGCGCGCTGCTGACCGTCAGCGCCTTCAGCTTGCCCGACTGCACATGCGGCATCAGCGCGGGCATGACGTCGAACATCATGTCGATGGTGCCGGCCAGCACGTCGTTGATCGCCGGGCCGCCGCCGCGATAGGGCACATGGATGATTTCCGCCCCGGTGGCGCGGTTCACCGCCTCGATCGTCAGATGGCTGGTGGTGCCGGTGCCGGAGGAGCCCATCTTCACCTGGCCCGGATGCGCCTTGGCCCAGGCGATCAGGCTTGGGAAGTCGCGCCAGCCATTCTTCGCCGCCGTTTCGGCATTCACCACGCAGAGCACCGCGCCCGTGGTCACCGTGCAGACCGGCGCGAAGTCGCGCTGCGGGCTGAAGGGCAGGTTGCGGTAGAGGAAGGGGCCGGCGCAGAGCGTGGTGACGGCGATGAGCCCCAGCGTGGTGCCGTCCGGCGCGGCCTTGGCCAGCGCATCGGCGCCGATGGTGCCGCCGGCGCCGCTGCGGTTGTCCACCAGCACGGTCTGGCCCAGCGCCGCACCCAACCGCTCGGCCAGCAGCCGGCCGAGGATGTCCACCGCGCCGCCCGGCGGGAAGGGGACGATGATCCGCACCGGCCGGCCGTCCGCCACCGGCTGCGCCAGGGTGGGCCCGGCAGCCAGCAGGCCGGCGGTGGTGAGAAGAAGCGCGCGTCGAGACTGCATGGGAAGCCCTCCGGCACCGAGCCTGCCCCGCGATCGGGGATTCCTGCAACTCCCGCGCGGCTGGCGCCTGGCCGATCGCAGCGGGATCGCCGGAAAGCGTGCATCACGCGGCAAACAGAAAACCGTGGACCGTGATCGGTGCGTCCATCCGCACCGGCCATGGCCTACAGCCGCCCGCGGGCGATCTCGATGACCCGCAGCACCTCGGGGGTCAGGTTGTAGGCGGGCAGTTCCTCGGGCAGTGCCCAGGCCACGCCGGCGCAGTCGTCGCCGGGCCGCGCCTCGCCGGAAAGCCAGCGGGCGCAGTAGTCTATGATGGTGTAGTGGAAGCGCACGCGGCCGGTTTCGTCATGGCTGACGGCGTCCACCACCGCGGCGAGTTGCAGGTCGCCGACCTCGATGCCGGTTTCCTCGAACAATTCGCGCCGCGCCGCCGCCTCGGCGCCCTCGCCAAGATGCTGGGCGCCGCCGGGCAGCGACCACATGCCGATCCGCGGCGGCTTGCCGCGCTGGGCCAGCAGCACGCGGTTACCGCGGAAGGCGATGACGCCGATGCCGACCCAGGGCCGGTCCGGGTATTCCCGGACGCTCACCGCGCCGGTGTCCCGGCCGGGGCTTCCGCCGGGGCCTCGACCGGCGAGGCCGGTTGCGGCGGGGCCTGCTGCTCGCGGCTGCGCAGGTCCTCGATCCGCGGGACGAAGGCCTTTTCCTTCCAGGCGCCCACCTGATAGGCCCAGCCGCGCCAGCGGGCGTTCAGCCTTTCGGCCTCCAGCGCGCTTTCCAGGCTGCCCTGGGCTTCGAGGCGAATCCAGAGAGTGTCGCCCTCCTTGCTCGGCCGGACGGTGATGGTCAGGTCGTCGGTCAGCAGGAAGCTGCCTTCGCCGAGCGCCGTGCCGGGCATCTCGGCGGCCGGGCGGACATCGACGAAGGTGAGGAATTCGAAGGCGCGGCCCACCTCGTCCAGCGCCACCTCGTCCAAGGGCGGATGCTCGGCCGGCTCCGTCATCCGCAGCTTCGCCTCGGCATCGTCGGTGCGCGACAGCACCAGCGGGGGTTCACCCGCGCGGTTCACCATGACGCGGCGAACGCGATCCTTCGGCAGGTTGGCGATGTCGCGATCCACCCAGAGCTGCGAATCGGCATCGGCCGGCAGCCTGCCCTCGGCCAGCCAGGCCTGGGTTTCGCCGGGGCGGCGGACATAGACGCTTTCCGGCACATTGCCCTGGGTGCGGACGCGGCGGCGGCCGATCACCAATTCGGCGATGGCGCCGCCATTGCCGTCCAGCACGCGCAGCAGCAGGGCGGTGCTGCCGGGATTCTCGGGGTCGTCCAGGCCGAGGCGATCGAGCTGCCCGCGGTCCGAGGTGCGGGGTTCCAGCAGGCGCAGCTCGGTCAGGCCCACCAGCAATTCGCGCACCCGTTCCGGGCGGACCCTGTAGCCGCCCTTGTCGGGCAGTACCCAGTCCTCGCCCTGGCGCTGGATCGCCAGCGTGCCGTCATGCTTGCGGAGTTCGATCCGCTGCGCATTGGCGAGCCGCGCCGCCAGGCCCTCGAAGGCCAGCCCGGCCTGGGCCGAAGTCATGTCGTGCCGGCTGGTGGTGTCCGGCGCCCGCCGGATGGCGCCGGCCCCGGTGGCGGCAGCGGCGCCGCCCAGGATGATGAGGTTGCGGCGCTTCATGGCTCAGGCCCTCGCCGCCGCGCGCCGGCGGCCGCGCACTACCGCAAGGCCGATGGCGAAAAGGGTGATCAGCGCCGGCACCAGGGCGATGTTGACGATGCGCAGCCAGGTTTCCAACCCCTCGATGTCGCGCCGCAATTCCAGTTGCACGGCGCGGAGCTGGCGGCGGGTGTTGACGATCTCGGCCCGGGCGCGGTCGATCTCGGCGCGCTGTTCCGGGGTGATGACGGCCTGGCCCTGGGCGCGCTCGCCACCCTGGGCGGAGGAACTGCCCTGGCGCAATTCGCGCAGCCGCCGCTCGGTTTCCTCCAGCTTCTGCTGCAAGCCGCGCTCGGTCTGGCGGTACTGGGCATCGGCGTTGCGGCGGATGTCCTCCACCATCTCGAAGGGGCGCAGGCTCTCGCCGCGGGAGCGCAGGGAGATCAGCGCGTCGCTGCCCGACAGCGTGTCCGCCAGGTTGACGATCAGCGAGCCGTTGCCGCTGATCGGCGTGGCGATCTGCTGGCCGAAGAAATCCTGCACGCGGACCCAGAAGCGGTCCTCCAGCAGATCGCTGTCATTGGCGACCACGACATTCGCCGGCCCTTCGCTGCGGGCGCGGTGGGCCGGGAAATCGGCCGGGCGGCTCTGCCCTTCGCCGAGCGGCGGCGGGCCATCGGGGAAGGCGGAGGCGAGTTCGCCGCGGATGCGCGCCGCCAGCACCCGGCGTTCGCCATCGGCCCGGAAATCCGCCAGCAGCCTTGTCGGGTTGGGGTCCTGCCGCACCCGCGCGGCATCGGCCAGCATGGATTGCGCGGAGCTGGTGAGCAGCGGGGTGAATTCGATGGCCGCGCCGTCACGCCGCCGGACCTCGCCGGCAGAGGCGACGGTGACCTGGTCCAATTGCGCCGTCGCCGCCTCGTTCCGCGCGATGCTGTCGCCGGTCAGGTTGTACCAAGCAACATAGTCCACCGCCTGCACCCGGTCCTGCGCGCCGGCCCGCACCCGCCAGGCGCCGCGCAGGTCCAGCACCACCTTGTCGGAGGGCGCCTCGATGCCCCAGGCGTTCAGCAAGCGGTCCAGCGAGGACGCCGTGTTGCTGGGCGGCTGGCCTGTGGGGCCGGGGCGGATGGCCTGGCCTTCGGAATGCGGGTCGGTCAGCAGCAGCAGCTTGCCGCCGCGCATGACGAACTGGTCGATGGCGTATTGCGCGGCATCCGAAAGGTTCTGCGGATGCGCCACCATCAGCACCTGGATGTCCGGCTCGATCGCCTGGGCGTCCAGCGGCACGTCGCGCACGGTGAAGAACTGCCGCAATTGCTGCATCACCACGGCCGGCTGGGCGAGTTGCGGCTGGCGCATCATCATGGCGCGCGGGTCGCCGTTCAGCGGCAGGGGCGACATCACCCCCAGCACCGGCCGGCGCGGATTGGAAAGCTCATAGACCAGCCGGGTCAGGTCGAGCTCAAGGAAGCGCTCGCGCTCCGGCTGGAAGAAGGGGATGGTCCGCTCGTCGTCCACCAGGTTGGTGCCGACCAGGCCGAAATAGACCTGCTCGCCGGACTGGTCCACCGGCACGCCCTGCAGCCCGTAGGCAAGGGCGCGGTCCTCGGTCTCGCTGAAGGGCTCGGGGTCATGGACCTCCAGCCGGACCTTGCCGTTGGAGAGCGCGACATATTCCTGCAGCATCTCCCGCACCCTGTCCGCATAGGCGCCGTAGAGCGGGATCTCCGCGCCCAGCCGGCGGGAATAGAAGAGCCGCAGGGTGATGGGGTCGGTCAGGCCGGCGAGGATCTGCCTCGTGCCCTCCGCCAGGGTGTAGAGGCGCTGCTCCGTCAGGTCGATGCGGGCGCGCGGCAGGGCGCGCTCGGCCAGGAGGTTCACGCCGATGGCCAGCCCCAGCGCGGCCAGCAGG
>JAEWCI010000286.1 GCA_023390705.1 Pseudomonadota bacterium | reverse complement strand
GGTGTCCCGCGCTACTCGGCGGCCACGCGCACCGGGGAGAGCAGCCCCAGAATGTCGCCGATGCGGCGGTCCGCCGGGTCCAGGATGGCCGCCGCCAGGGCCTGGGCATCCGCCTTCACGCCGGCATGAGCCATGCAGTCCGCCAGTTTCGCCGCCAGTTCGGCATCCGGCAGCGGCGCTTCCGGCCCGCCGCGCAGCGCCTCCACCCGGCGCTCCAGGGTGCGGCCATCCTTCAGCGCCAGCCGCACCGTGTTGAAGCGCGGCCGGATCGGGGCGTCGGTCTCGCGCTTCGTCACCCTGGGCAGGAACTCCTGAATCTCGGGCCGGCGCACGGCGGCATCCTCGAAGCTCGCCAGGGTGACGCGGCCATCGGCCAGCCCCGCCGCCATGGCGTACTGCATGGAGAACTTGCCTTCGAGCCCGGTCTGCGGCCGGTCGTGCTTCAGCGGCGCGAAGGCGCGGGCATTGCCCAGCACCTCGACCGAAGCGACATCCTGCAGCCCCACGCCGCTCTCGGTCTTCAGGGCGAAGAGCGCGTCGAGTGCCCGATGGGTGCCGTAGCACATCGGGTATTTCTTCACCTCCAGCCGGGCCTTCTCCAGCAGCCGCGGCGTGGCGCCGAGGTTGGCGAAGCCCGCCACCAGGTCCTCTCCCGCGCCATAAAGCGAGAGATAGCCGCGCGGCCCTTCCAGCACCTCGGGCGCGGCGGTGAAGCCCTCGCGCGCCAGCAGCACGGATTGCACCGCCGCGCGGTTGGCATGACCGGCCTGGAAGGACTTGGCATCGGTGCCGAAATTCTCCCGCGTGCCGGCGGCCTGGGCGACCGCGAGCCCGATGGAATGGGTCACCTGATCCGCCGGCAGGCGCAGCAGGTTGGCGCAGGCTGCGGTGGCGCCGATCAGGCCGATGCTGGCCGTCGCGTGCCAGCCCTTGGCGTAGTGGTCATCGCCCAGCGTGTCGCCGATCCGCCCGGCAATCTCGAAGCCGGCGACGAAGGCCGCGGCGACGGCGTCCACGCCCAGCCCCTCGGCCTCGGCCAGCGCCACCAGGGCCGGCAGGATGGCGACCGAGGGATGGCCACGAGTCGGGCCGGAGACGTCGTCATAGTCCAGCACATGGCCCATGACGCCATTGACGAAGGCCGCCTGCTCCAGGCCCAGTCGCTCGCCGCTGCCCCAGACGGTGGCGGCGCCGGGGCCGCTGACCTTGCGGGCATAGGCCAGGGCGCGCACCGCCGCCGGCTCGTGCCGGCCGCCCAGGGTGCAGGCCAGCGTATCCAGCAGGGCGCGGCGGGCGCTGTGCGCCTCGTCCGCGGTCAGGTCCTTCGGGCCGAAATTGGCGATCCATTCGCCAATGCGGGTGGCGATCGCGGTCATCTTTCTTGTCTCCTCCCGGGTAGGGTCTCAGCCTGCCGGATAACGGGCCAGGAAGTCCAACACGGTATGCGCCGAGCGCTCCGGCGCGGCATCGCCGATATTGTGCGGCATGCCTTCGAAGGTGACCAGTTCGGCCTTCGGGATCGCGTCCCGCATTGCCTCGTACTGGCCGTGGTGGCCGATCGGCTCCGCACCCGGGGCACAGATGAGCGTCGGGCAGCGGATCATCGGCAGATCCCCGGACCAGTCGCGTGTCGCCATGTGGCCGACGAAGCGGGCGATGAACGCCGGGTCGTTGCTGCCCATCTGGCGCGGAATCCAGTCCAGGAAGCCTGGATCGGTGCCAGGTGGGAAGCGGTCCGCGAGGGTTTCACGGATGAAGCTCTCGATGCCCTCTTTCTGGATGCGGGCCACCCAGCCTTCCGCCTGGGTGCCGTGCAGCCCGGGGGTGGAGGCGATGAGAGAGAGCGTCGCCACCCGGTCGGGATGCTCGATCGCCATGCGCTGACCGACATAGCCACCTGCCGAATTGCCCACCACATGCGCCCGGGCGATGCCGAGATGGTCCATCAGTTCCAGCGCATCCGCCAGCAGCCGCTCCAGCGTCAGGGGGCGGTCCTCTCCCGGGATCTCGGAAGCGCCATGGCCACGGAGTTCCAGGCTGACGGTGGTCCATTGCCGTGCCAGCAAAGGGAGCCAGGCATACCAGCGGCGATAACTGCTCATGGCCGGGTGCAGCAGCAGCACGGGAATTTCGGGGGTGCGCCAAGGATCGGTGAAGTCGTCAACCCGCCAGGCGAGACGAAGGCCGTCGCTGGCGGTGAAACTGGCCATGTTGGGTGATGGCATTCGGCAATCCCTTCCCGGTGCCAACATCCAAGGGCTGGCATGGCAGGACGTCAATGCCGGCCGGGACGGTTGCTCCCGCTTGGCCTTGCGCGGAGGCGGCGGCCGCTGCCGCGCCGCAAGAGGCAAGGCAGCGCCGATGACGCGGCAGGGTGGGCGGAAACGGCCCTGTGGCCGCTCAGGCTAGAAAATCTCGACCTTCGGGATCGGTACCACGAACCGGCCACCCCAGGCCCGGATGCCCGCCATCTGCCCGGCCACTTCCTCCTTCAGGTTCCAGGGCAGGATCAGCACGAAATCGGGTCCTTCCCGGAAGATTGCCTCCGGTTCCCGGACGGGAATGCGGGTGCCGGGCAGCAGCAGCCCCTGCTTGTGCGGGCTGCGGTCCACGGTGAAGGGCAGCAGCTCCGGCCCGATGCCGCAGTAATTCAGCAGCGTGTTGCCCTTCGCCGGCGCGCCATAGCCCACCACGCGCTGCCCGGCCCGCCAGGCACCCACCAGGAACTCCAGCAGGGAGCACTTCGCTTCGACCACGCCACGGGCGAAGCGCCGATAGGCTTCCGGTCCATCGAGTCCGGCGGCCTGCTCCTCCGCCCGCAGCCTTGCCACGGAGGCCCCGACCGGCTTCGCGGCATCGGCCCCGTGCCGGGCAAAGACGCGCAGAGAGCCGCCATGTGTCGGCAACTCCTCTGCATCGAAGACCACCAGCCCATGCTGGGCGAACAGCCGCTCCACTACCAGGAGGGAGAGGTAGGAAAAGTGCTCGTGGTAGATGGTGTCGAACTGGTTGAACTGCATCAGCCGCAGCAGATGGGGGAATTCGAAGGTGGCAACGCCGCCCGGCGCCAGCAGGATGCGGAAGCCTTCGACGAAATCATGCAGATCCGGCACATGCGCCAGCACATTGTTGGCCGCCATCAGGCGCGGTGCCGGATGCCCGGCTGCCAGCAGCCGCCGCGCCGTAAGCGCGCCGAAGAAGGCGACTTCGGTGGGGATGCCGCGGGCAATGGCCGAGGCCGCGACATTGGCCGCCGGGTCCACGCCCAGCACGGGGATGCCGCGGGCGGCGAAATACTGCAGCAGGTAGCCGTCATTGCTGGCCACCTCCACCACCGGCGTCTCCGGCCCGAGCCCGAAGCGCGACGTCATCCGCTCGGCGTAGCTTTCGGCGTGGCGAAGCCAGCTTTCGGAAACCGAGGAGAAATACAGGTAGTCGGAGAAGATGGCCTGCGGTGTCTCGAACTCGGCCAATTGCACCAGCCGGCATTCGGAGCAGACCAGGGCGTGCAGCGGGTAGAAGCTCTCCCGCGCCGATGCGTCCTGCGGCGCGACGAAGGAATTGGCCAGCGGCGTCATGCCGAGATCGGCGAAGCTTTCGGTCAGCACCGCGCCGCAGCAGCGGCAATGCGGCTTCGTCGCCGAGCCGGCGCGGGAGGCATTGGAGTCCAGGGAAGGGTCGGCAATCCGGGTGACATTGGCCATCTCAGGTCCTCTCCCCGTCTGGCTTGGCAACATCTACGGTTGTTACCGGACTCCCACCGCGCGCCGCTCCGCCGACCATTACCATTCTCGCCAACCCCTGCACCCCAGGCCAATGCGCATCCCGATCGCAACGGTGACTCATCACATGAGAAAGAAACGGTAACCATAGAAGCACCGCGATTTCGCATCGCTTTGATATGAGTGACAGTATATATTACAGTCCATTTAGTTCTTCGGCTTGGCCAGGCGCACCCGGAACCGATATGGCTGCCGCACTGGTGATGTGCGGTCCCTCGGAGAGGCTGCTTCCATGCCAATACCCGTCCAGCCCGGAGGCCGCCCTTGCCAGATGCCGGTAGTAATCCCCAAGACACCGCCTCGGGAGTGACCGGCGCTGCACTGCATGCTCATTGTACGGCGTTGTTGCCCCTCTGCCGCAGCATCACCGGCCCCGGGCTGCGCGCCACGCTGCGCTACCTGGCCGAACGCATCCCGCTGGAAATATGCGAGGTGCCGAGCGGCACACGGGTTTTCGACTGGACGATCCCACTGGAATGGACGCCGCGTGCCGCCTGGATCCGCCGGCTGGACGGCAGCACGGTCGTGGATTTCGCGGAACACAACCTGCACCTGCTGCAATACAGCCACGGCCTGGACCGGGTAGTTCCGCTGGAGGAGTTGCAGCGCCACCTGCACAGCCTGCCGGACCAATCGGACCTCATCCCCTATCGCACCGGCTATTACGCCGGCACCTGGGGCTTCTGCCTGCCCCACCGCCTGCGCGAAAGCCTGCGGGACGATGCCTATCGGGTGCGCATAGACGCCGATCTCGCGCCCGGATCGTTGAGCTATGGCGAATGCCTGCTGCCCGGGACGCGGCAGGAGGAAGTGCTCGTCTCCGTCCATTGCTGCCATCCCTCGCTGGCCAATGACAATCTTTCCGGCATTGCCCTGGGACTGGAACTGGCGCGCAGCCTGGCACGGTGGGAGCGGCGGTTTTCCTGGCGCTTCCTGTTCATCCCCGGTACCATCGGCTCCCTGGCCTGGCTGGCGGCGAACCGTGACGGCGCGGTGGGCCGCATCAGGCACGGCATGGTGCTCTCATGTCTTGGCGATGGCGGGCCGCTCACCTGGAAGCGTTCGCGCCAGGGCGAGGCGATGATCGACCGGATCGTCGCGCATGTGCTGCGGCACGAGGATGCGGCCAACCGGCTGCTGCCCTTCGAGCCCTATGGCTATGACGAGCGGCAATACTGCTCGCCGGGGTTCGACCTGCCGGTGGGCTGCCTGATGCGGTCGCCGAACGGCACTTTTCCCGAATACCACACCAGCGCGGACAACCTGGACTTCGTGCGGCCGGAACACCTGGCGCGCTCCTACGCCGCGCTGGAAAGCATCGTGGAGGCGCTGGAGCATGGCGATTCACGGCCAGTCTCCACCACCCCCTACGGGGAACCGCAGCTCGGCCCGCGCGGTCTCTACGCGCCGATCGGCGGAACCGGCCCGGGTGGCGAAACGGCACGTGGCTATGGGCAGATGACGCTGCTCTGGGTGCTGAACCTGGCTGATGGCAAGCACAGCCTGCTGGATATGGCGGAACGCGCCGGGCGGCCGCTGCGCGAGATCCGCGCCGCAGTCGCGGCCGCGACCGCCGCCGGGCTGCTGAAGGAGGAAGCGGCGTGAGCGGCGCTTTGGAAGGCTGGTTCGCGCTGGTCACCGGCGCCACCGGCCATATCGGCCGCGCCATCGGTCTGGCCCTGCACGCGGCCGGCGCCCGGGTGCTGCTGCAGGGCCGCACCCCTGCCCGCTGCGCCCGCCTGGCCGAGGAAACCGGGCTTGAGGTGCTGGCCGCCGACCTGACGCGGGAAACGGACGTGGCGGCGCTGCAGGCCCGCATCGCGCGCGAGGGCCGCCTGGAGGTGCTGGTCCTCGGCGCCGGCATCTATGAGCGCAGCGAGGACCCGGAGGCGCTGCGGCGGCAGTTGGAAGCCAATGTCATCGGCCCCTATGCGCTGCTGCGCGGCCTGCTGCCATTGCTGGTCGCCGCCCGGGGAGAGGTGGTGTTCCTCAACTCCACCCAGGGCCTGAACGCCTCGCCCGAGGTCGGGCAATATGCCGCCACGCATCACGCCATGCGTGCCATCGCCGACAGCCTGCGCGGCGAGGTGAACGCGAAGGGCGTGCGGGTGCTCTCGCTCCATCTCGGCCGCACCGCCAGCGAAAGGCAGCAGGCGATCTTCGCCATGGAAGGCCGTGACTACCCACGCGAACACCTGATGCAGCCGAAGGACGTGGCGCACGCGGTGCTGGCCATGCTCACCCTGCCCCGCACCGCCGAAGCCACCGAATTGCGGCTGCGGCCGATGCGGAAGGTGTAGCACCGCTATTCCGGCTTGATGCCGCTTTCCCGCACGATCGGCTCCCAGCGCTCCCTCTCCTGGGCCCATAGCGCGGCGAAGGCGGCGGCATCGGCGAACATCGGCTCCACCGCGGCGCGGGTGAGGGCTTCCTGCACCTTGGGGTCGCGCAGCGCTTCCTGGACTGCCACGCCAATGCGCGCCACTGCCGCTTCCGGCGTGCCACGCGGGGCCAGCAGCGCGTACCAATTCTCCACCACCATGCCGGGCAGCCCGGCCTCGATCGAGGTCGGCACCTCGGGCAGCATGGCGGAACGCTCGCGGCTCGGTACCGCCAGCGCCCGCAGCCGCCCGGCGCGGATATGGCCGATGGCGGAGGAGCCGGTGAGGAAGGAGAAGTCTATCTGCCCGCCGATCAGGTCGGTCGCCACCAGCCCACCGCCGCGATAGCCGACGCCGACGGTCTGTGTCCCCGCCAGCCGGTCGAACTGCACGCCGGCAAGATGGGGCGAGGCCCCAACGCCGGGATGCCCCCAGCTCAGCTTGCCCGGCTGCGCCTTCGCCGCGGCGATCAGCTCCGCCTGGCTGCGCCATGGGCGGTCGGCCCGCACCGTCAGGACGTTGAAGGCATTCGCCGCCATCGCCACCGTCACCAGGTCGCGCGAAGGGACGAAGCCGAGATCGCGGAACAGGATGGGGTTGACGATGAGCGCCCCGGGCGAGGCCATCAGCAGGGTGTAGCCATCGGCGGGCGCATGGACGGTGGCCTCCACCGCCAGGTTGCCGCCGGCGCCGGAGCGATTCTCCACCACGATACCCTGGCCCAGCAGCTCGCCCAGCCGGGGCGCGATCGCCCTTGTGGCGATGTCCACGCCGCCGCCCGCGGCGAAGCCCACGATGATGCGGATCGGCCGCGTCGGTTCCCAACCCTGGGCACGGACCAGGCCGGGCACCGCCAGCAGCGGCAGCGCCAGCAGGGCACGGCGGCCAAGGCACGGGCCGCTCCCTGTCCTGGCCGGTTGGCTGCACGGCGCGGCCATCGGAGTAGCGCTGCCATCGCGTTTCCGGTGAAGAACCATTCCCGGCATCTCCCTCCTTTTTCGCCTGTCATCGGCCGCCCAGGCAGGCCGTGGCTACCACCGGGAAGCCGCACCGTGGCATTCGTGCCCGGCCCTTCGGTGATCGGGCTTCGTGCCCTACTCCGCCGCGCTTCGTACCTGCGCGTCCCACCAGGGGCATTCACCCCGGCGCAGGCCGTAATTGCCTTCCACCACCTGGACCGGCGCCCGCACGCCCCGCGCCGCGGCGTCCAGCCGCATGCGCCGCGCTTCCTCCCGCACTTCCGGCGTGGCCCAGTAGCGTTCATGGCCCCACAGGCTGGGGCCGTTCTTCTCCTCGACCGGTACCCAGCTCCCGGGATCGACCGTGCGGCCGCCCCAGCCATATTCCATCAGGAAGCCGCCGGGCGAGCGGGCGTAGAAGCTGGTCATGTAGTCGTTGGTATGGCGCCCGAGCGTGGTGGCAACGCGCCCTTCCTCGCCGAGCGCCAGATCGTAGCCCTGGCCGACATCGTCGAGGTTGAAGGTTTCCACCATCAGGTGGTGGAGTTGCGCCCTGGGCCCTTCGATCAGCGCCAGGCTGTGGTGCCGCGGATTGCAATGGAGGAAATATGCCTTGAACGGGTGCAGCACATAATCGGAGACACGGAAGCCCAGCAGGTCCCGGTAGAACGGCAGCACGGTATCCAGGCGCGGCACATGCAGCACGGCATGACCCATGCCCAGCGCGCCGGTGCGGAAGCCGCTGATGGCGCGGCCGGGGCGGAAAGGCTCGGCGGCGCTCTCGCAGCCATGCACCAGTTCGACGCAATGGCCCAGCGGGTCCTGGCAGAGGACCAGGCCGGCCACCCGCCTTCGGGCACAGAGCGCCGCATCGCCCCGCGCCACCGCCACGCCGGCCGCTTCCAGCCGCGCGGCCATGGCATCCAGCGCGGCGGCATCGGCCAATTCCCATCCGAAGAAGGCGGCACCATCGCCGGCGTCGGGCAGCACGACCAGGCGCTGCTTGCGGTCATCCATGCGGAAGACCAGTTGCGATGCGGCGCGTTCCGCGAGCTGCATTCCCAGGAAGCGGCTGCCGAAGCCGGCCCAGTCCTCCAGCGACTGCGCCCGGATGCCGACATAGCCCAGGGCCTGCACCGCCATGGCCTTCCTCCTTGGTTCGTTCCCGCTTGCGGTGGATGATAGGCCGCTCTTTCCTGCCGGGCGAGAGCAAGGAGGAAACGGGCATGGGCAGGACCAGGCGATGGCTGCTCGCGGCGATGGCGGCACTGGCGCCGGGCATGGCGGCTGCGCAGGGGGATTTCCCCAGCCGGCCGATCCAGGTGGTCAACCCGGCTTCGGCCGGCAGTATCTCGGACACGCTGCTGCGCGCCCTGGCGCCGGGGCTGCAGGCCAGGCTGGGCCAGCCGGTCGCCGTGGTGAACCGCGAGGGCGCTTCGGGCGCCATCGGCACCGCCCAGGTCGCCCGCGCCGCGCCCGATGGCTACACGCTGCTGTTCGGCGCCGCCTACGGCCTTTCCGTCCTGCCGATGACCCGTTCCGACACTGGCTACCGCGCGGAGAATTTCGAGCCGGTCTGCCAGACCTTCGTGAACACCATGGCGCTGGCGGTGCGGCCGGACAGCCCCTTCCGCAGCCTGGGCGACCTGGTCGCCGCCCGCGCCCAGCCCGGCGCGCTGCGCTTCGGCCACCAGGGCGTCGCCTCCATCCCGCATCTTTCAATGATGGAGCTGGTGCGGGCCAGCGGCATCGAGGTGCAGGACGTGCCCTATCGCGGCGAGCCGGCGGCGATCCTGGACCTCATGGGCGGCAGGGTGGAGTTCGTCTCCATCGTGCTCGGTTCGCTGCGCGGACGGGACCTGCGGCCGCTGGCGGTCTTCGGCACTGCGCGCCACCCGCTGATTCCCGATACCCCGACGGTGATCGAGCAGGGCTACCCCGTGGCGCCGACCAGTTTCGGTGGGCTCTTCGCACCGGCAGGCACGCCACTGGCAGTGCGCCAACGGCTGGAAGCCGCCTGCGCCCGCGCGGCGCAGGAGGAAACCTACAAGCACGCCGCCCGGCGCGGCTTCCAGCCGGAGCGCTACTA
>JAEWCI010000650.1 GCA_023390705.1 Pseudomonadota bacterium | reverse complement strand
GCCGTCCGGGGCGGGCCCCGGTTTCCTGGCCTTGCTCGAAGATCGGCACGCCGGCGCAGATGGTCATGTCGTAGCCATCCACATGCTGCACCAGGCGGCGGCCGCCGGCCGGCAGGTCATAGACCATTTCCGGGTGGTGCAGCCGGAGGCCGTCGAAGTCTATGACGTTCAGGTCGGCCTTCTTGCCCACCTGCAAGCGGCCGCGGTCGTGGAAGCCGAAGAAATCCGCCGTCTCGCTGGTCTGGCGCTTCACCACGAATTCCAGCGGCAATCTTTCGCCGCGCCTGCGGTCCCGCACCCAATGGGTCAGCATGAAGCTGTTCAGCGAGGCGTCGCAGATCACGCCGCAATGCGCGCCGCCATCGGAAAGGCCCAGCAGGGTGTAGGGGTCGGTGATCATCTCCCGCACCACGCCATGGTCGCCATGCACATAGTTGGTGACGGGGAAGAACAGCATCCGGTCCCCGCTGCCGCCCACGAGGTAGTCGTAGCAGTATTCCGCCGGGGTCTGGCCGGCCTTGGCCGCCAGGGCAGCGATGCTGCGCTCGGCCGGCGGTTCGTAGTCCGGCGGGTCGCCCAGCGCATACATGCGGTCCCAGCGCGTGGCGATCTGCCGGGAAAGCGGCGGCAGCACCTCCATCAGCCGCGGCGAGGCCTCCTCCGCCAGGATCGCCGCCCGCATCGCCGGGTCGCGCAGCCGCGCCAGCTGTTCCCTGGCGGGAAGATGCGCCAGGTCGTGGAAAGCCTCACGCAGCGCGAAAGGGTTGAGCGAGGTGGTGAGGCCGAGGATCAGCCCGACCGGCCGCCCCGCCACCTGGGCGGTGATCGGCAGCCCGTCCCGGCGGGCGGCGCGCACGCCGTCCATCAGCCGGCGCCAGCGTTCGGGGTCGTAGCTGCGGTCGGTCAGCAGGAACCACATCGGCCGGCCGGTTTCCCGGGCGATCTGGCGCATCCAGCCGAATTCCCTGGCTTCGTCCTCGAAATCCGAAAGCAGGCCGAAGCTGCCACGGCCGGCGCGGCCCAAGGCGCGGCCAATCTCGATAAGCTCCTGCTCCTCGGCATAGCGGCCGGGCACCAGCTCGCCCTGCGGCGTCTTGTGCTGGTCGGTGCGGGAGGTGGTGAAGCCGAAGGCGCCGGCGCGCAGCGCTTCCTCCACCAGGCGGGACATCCGGGCGATGTCCTCGGCGGTCGCGTTCTCCCGGTTGATGGCGCGCTCGCCCATCACATAGACCCGCAGCGGGTGATGGGCGACCTGCGCGGCCACGTCGATGGTGCGCGGCAGGCGGGAAAGGGCGTCCAGATAGTCCGGGAAGCTCTCCCAGTCCCATTTCAGCCCTTCGGCCAGGGCGATGCCGGGAATGTCCTCCACCCCCTCCATCAGGTCGATCAGCGCCTGGTGATGGGCCTTGCGCACCGGCGCGAAGCCGACGCCGCAATTGCCGAACAGGATGGTGGTGGCGCCATGCCAGGAAGACGGCGCAAGCACCGGGTCCCAGGTGGCCTGGCCGTCGTAATGGGTGTGGACATCGACCCAGCCGGGGGTGAGGAGGCGGCCATCGGCCTTCACCTCGCGCCTGCCGGGCCCGGCCTTGCCGCCCACCTGGGCGATGCGGTCGCCATCAATGGCAAGGTCGCCGGTGAAGGCCGGGGCACCGGTGCCATCCACGATGGTTCCGCCCCGGATCACAAGGTCATGCATCGGACACCCTCCACGCCGTGCCCCGGCTTCCCGGCCGATGGCTTTCTGCGAGGATGGCTGCCGCCGCGCCCCGGGGCAAGGCGGTACATGGCCGGCTGAACCGGATGCGACCCGATTGTGCGGGCCGAAACCGGTTCAGCCCTCGCCGAACAGGCGATCCAAGGTGCCCTTTCTCGACCGAAAGACGGATACCTAATGCGTGCGACGGCGGGCGGCAGCGGCGCTCGGGCGCGGTGGCGGCGGCAGGTCCTCCTCCAATACCGTCAGATGAATGGAGTAGGAAACCTCGCCCTCCTCATCGTCGCGGTGCAGGGTGCCGATCACTTCCCCCTCCACCGTGACCTCCGCGGAAAGCCCTGCCCGGGCGGGCGGGACCAGCTGGATGCGGTCCGAGCCGAGCAGGCGGCGGAGATAGGTCTGGACGCGCTCAAGATCGGCTTTGTTCATGCCGGTAGATACCTTTCAGTGAGGTTATCGGACCTATGCCCCCGGACGCTGTCACGGTCGAGGGCCCGGTCCGCACCGGCAGTTCAGCCCTTGCCACCCGCGCCAAGCTGGCTTTCCAGGAAGGCGGCGATCGGCGCGAAGGAATTGGGGGAATAACGGTTCTCCTGCGGGATGACCACCAACTCGATCTCCCCCCTGCCTTGCGGTAATCCGCAACGAAACGCTCCGGCTCATTGGCCTCGATGGGCGATTCCGGGTCGCGGTAGTCATGCGCCCCATCAGGCCTGCCCTGCACCCAGAGCGCCGGCGGGGTCCGCACCGGCTCGCCACGCTCCAGGGCCAGCATCGGGTTGCCCTCGGCCATCGCGGCCTCGGTCTTCCAGTAGAGGTCGTGGCGTTCCGGGATGTCGCCGATCCAGGCCGGCGGCGTGGCCTCTGCCCGGCCGCGCTGCGCGTGGCGGTAGCGCGAGAGCGGGTTGATGACCGGCCAGGCCATGACGACGCAGCGCACGGAAGCGTCCACGGCCGGCACGCCATCCTCCAGCGGCAGCGCGGCGTAGCGCGCATCCTCCGGCCGCATCGCCGCGAGCATGGCCAGATGCCCGCCGCTCGACTGGCCGCACAGCCCGACGCGCCCGGCATCCAGGCCGAGCCGCGTGGCATGCGCCTTCACCCAGCGGATCGCCAGGTTGATGTCCTGCGAGGAAGCGGGATAGCCGTCGCCCCCCTGGGCGGAAATCCACGCCGATCGCCGCGAGACCGGCCGCCGCCAGGTATTCGTCGCGTGCCCGGCATTCCTCCAGCGTGCCGACGCACCAGGCGCCGCCATGCAGGTCCAGCAGGGCGGGAAAGGGCCCCTGCCCCGCCGGGCGATAGAGCCGCAGCCGCAGTTCCCGCCCGCCATGGCGGGAATAGACATGCTCCTCGGTGGCGATGCCGGTCATGGCGGGCGCTCCCTCCCCTATGGCAGGTCGAGCCGCACGATGATGGCGGCGCTGGCGATGACGGCGATGTCGTCACGCTCCTCATCCGGCACGTCGAGGCCGCCCTTCACCGCCTTCGCCGTCACCTTGCCATAGGGCAGGGAGGCCCTGACGCGCTCCAGATCCACCTTCTCCGGCTGCTGGACGCCGATGGTGACATCCACCAGCATCTCGGAAGCCGGGATCTTCAGCGAACGCAGCATGGCGAGCGAGGAATGATGCAGCGCGTCCTGCACCGCGCGCAGCGCCGCCTTGGTGTAGTCGCCGCCGTGCAGGTCGTTGCCGGTGCCCATTTCCAGGATCACGCGTTTCGCAGGCATGGTCGTGGCCCTTTCAGATGTCGAGGCGCACGACGGCGCAGCAATTGGCGATGATGGTGGAGCCGGTGCCGGCCTCATTGGGGATTTCCAGCCCCCCTTCCACCAGCTTCACCGTGCCGGTGCCGTGCGGCAGGATGGCCAGCACCGCTTCCTTGTCCACCTGGTCGGGCCGCGGCACGCCGATATGGACCTCGACCTGCATGGAATCGATGTCCTTGCCCAGGGCATGGGTGATGGTCAGCGAATTGTGCCACAGCGCATCGCGCAGTGCCCTGACCGCCGCCTTGGTGTAGTCCGTGCCGCGGATATCGGTGCCCATGCCGATCTCCAGCACCATGCGCTTCAACGCCATGCCCTTGTCCCCTCCCCGCTGCCGGAGCCAGTTCAGTCCTTGCTCACGTTCCAGAACACCGGGACCGGCCCCTTCAGCAGCCCATGCAGATTGCTGCGCCAGGCGGCGGAGGGCAAATACTGGCCGAGCGGGATGAAGGGCACCGTCTCGAAGCTGCGCAACTGGATCTCGCGGTCGAGCCGGCGCATCTCCGCCTCGTCGGTGCTGTCGATCCAGCGGTCGCGCATCGCCTCCACCTGCGGGTCGGTCGGCCAGCCGAACCAGGCCTGCTGGCCATTGCCGCGCAGATTGGTGGCGAAGAGCGGGTCGCGGTATTCCGCCGCCGGAAAACCGGAGGGGAAGAGCGACCAGCCACCCTTCTCCAGCGGTTCCTTGCTGGTGCGGCGCTGCACCACCGTGCCCCAGTCCATGGACTGGTCGTCCACGTTCAGCCCGACCTTGCGGAAGGCGGCCAATGCGACATGGCACATGGCATCGTAGAAGGTCTGGTCGGTGGGGTGCATGAAGACCAGCTTCTCGCCATTGTAGCCGGCGGCATCGAGCATGGCCTTGATCTCGTCCGCGCTGCGCCGGCGCGTGACATTCTCCATGCCGGCATCATTGGCCGAAGGCGTGCCGGGCAGGAAGAAGCCCACCGGGGCACGGAACAGCGAGCGGTCCTCGCCCATCACCGCGGTCATCACCTCCACCTGGTCGATGGCCGCCAGCATGGCGCGGCGCACCCCGGCATTGGCGGTGGGGCCATGCAGGCAGTTCGGCCGCAGCGCCCCGAAGGTGCCGAACATGTCGATCTGCCCCACCGTGACCCCGCGTGAGCGGCGCAGCCGCGGCAGCAGGTCCGGCAAGGGCTGGTCTATCCAGTCCACCTCTCCATTGATCAGCGCACTTGCCGCGGTGCCGGCATCCGGGATGATGCGCCATTCCACCCGGTCCACCAGCACCCGGCGGGCGCCGGCGGCATGGCTGGCAGGCTCCTCGCGGGACTTGTAGCCGTCGAACCTCGCATAGACCGCGCGGCTGCCCGGCACGTATTCGTCGGCCACCCAGCGGAAGGGGCCGCTGCCGATGATCTCCGGCACCTGCCGGAAGGGGTCGGTCTTCGCCAGGTGTTCCGGCATGATCACCGGACTGGGCTGGGTCTTGGCCAGGGCATAGGGCAGCGAAGCGAAGGGTTTGCTGAGCCGGAAGACCAGCGTGCGGTCATCCGTCGCCTCCAGCGAGTCCAGCCGCGCCGCCAGGGTCTGCCCGACCAGGTCGCGCACCATCCAGCGCCGGAGCGAGGCGACGCAGTCCCGCGCGGTGACCTTCTCGCCATTGTGGAACAGCAGCCCTTCGCGCAGCCTGATGGTCCAGCGCCTGCCGCCATCCTCCATGAGATGGCCTTCCGCCATCTGCGGCCGCGGGGTCAGGTTCTCGTCGCGGCCGAACAGCGTGTCGAACAGCATGGTCGCCGAGTTGCGGGTGACGACGGCGGTGGTCCAGACCGGGTCCAGGCTGGTGAGATTGGCCTGCGGGACATGAATGAGGGTCCTGGCCTGCTGGCCCAGCGCGGGCCGGCCGAGTGCCGAGGCCGCCGCCAGGCCGGCGCCCCCGAGCAGGAGGTGACGACGCTGCATCCGCTGTTTCCTCCCATCGCCTTCTGCGAGGCTTGGTTGTTGTGCGCGGACAGTCTCTCCCGCCCCGGCTGCCACCGCAACCCCATGTTGCGCCCGGCCCGGTTCAGCCCGGCGCCGCGCCCAGCATCCGCAGCGCCATCGCAGCGAATTCCTCCGCGATCTCGGGGCCGCTGAGCCGGCCGTCGGGGCGGTACCAGCGGTGGATCCAGCGCACCATGCCGGCGATCGCGAGTGCCGCGAGGCGCGGGTCCGGCACCTGGAATTCCCCGGCCTCCACACCCTGGACGATGAGCTGCGTCAGCGTGGCGTCGAATTCCCGCTGGATGCGCCGCAGCTCGCGCAGGCTCTCCTCGGGCAGGTTCTTTTCCTCCTGGATGAACACCGCGCTGATCGCCTGGCTTTCGATGTTCTGCAAGGCGAAGGCATGGATGAAGGCCCGCAGCCTTTCGCGCGGAGAGCCTTCGCCCTGCAGGCTCTGGCCCACACGCTCCAGCAACTGGGTGGCGCCGCGTTCATAGAGCGCGACCAGCAATTCCTCCTTGCTGCGGAAGAACTGGTAGATGAAGGGCTTGGTCACCTGCAGCCGTTCCGCCACCGCGTCCAGCGTGGTGCCGTGGAAGCCGCGCTGCCAGAATAGCGCCAGCACTTCCTCCAGGATGCGCTCGCGCTTGAAGGCGCGCAGTTCCTCGCGCAGGCCGGCGCTCATGGCGCCACTCCCGCGACGCGCGCCTGCAATTCCAGCAGGGCATAGACGGCATCTATGGTCGGCGTCTCCAGCCCCGCGATCCGCCGCATCTGGGTGATGGAATCGCGCAGCACGCCGTATTCCAGGGTGCGGCCGCGCTCCAGGTCCTGCAGCATGGACATCCTGTGCCCCCCGGCGCCGAGCGTCCAGGCGATGCGCTTCTCCGCCGGCGCGGGCAGGGTCGCGCCGAGCGCGGTCGCCACCGCCTCGGCCTCCGCCATCATCCGCCGGGCCAGCGCCACCGCCGCCGGCACCTCGGCCACCTGGCCGAGCGTCGCATGGCTCAGGGTGGCGATGGGGTTCCAGACCAGGCTGTTGATCATCTTGGTCCAGATCTCGCCGCGGATGTCGTCGCGGATCGGCGCGCGCAGCCCGGCCGCGGTCATCGCTTCCTGCAACCGCAGCAGGCGGGGGGAGCGCGTGCCATCCGGCTCGCCGATGGGGAAGCCGGCCCCGGCGCCTTCCTGCCGCACCGCGCCGGGGCCGAGCGAATCAACGCCGACCCAATAGGCGCAGCCGATGGCGCGCTCCGGCCCAAGCATCGCCCATTGGCGCCCGCCGGGATCGAGCAGCTCCAGCCGCCGCCCCTGATGCGGCCCGGGAAGGCCGTGGAAGTACCAGTAGGGAATGCCGGTGGTCGGCGGGACCACCGCGCTCTCCGGCCCCAGCAGCGCGGCGATGCCGGCCAGCGCCGCCTCGTCCAACTGGTGCGCCTTCAGGGTGACGAAGACCACATCCTGCGGCGGCAGCCTCACCGGCGCATCGGTGGCGATGACCGGCACCTGCCGCACCCCGGCCGGGGTTTCCAGCCGCACCCCGTGCTCGCGCAGGGAGGCCAGCGTCGCGCCGCGGGCGATGACGGCAAGTTCCACCCCTGGCGCCCGCGCCAGATGCGCGGCCAGGAAGCAGCCGATGGCGCCAGCGCCATAGATGCAGATCCGCATGCGCTTTCCACCCTCCGGTCGGCGGTTGACACTCCGCCGAAGCCACATCTACCGTTGAGTAGCAAAACCACGGGATGGAATGCATGTCCAGTACCAGCAGCCCGCGCTTCGCCTATCAGATCGGCGCGGTGGGCGAGGAAAGCCTTTCGGATCGGCAGCTCTACCGCGAGGCGATCATTGACGCGCAACTGATCCAGAAGCTGGGCTACGATGCCGGCTGGATGGTGGAACACCATTTCAGCGACTACTACCCGCAGCCCAACCCGCTGCTTTTCCTCTCCCACATCGCCGCCGCCTGCCCCGGCCTCGGCCTCGGCACCGCGGTGATGGTGCTGCCCTGGTACGACCCCGTGCGCTTCGCCGAGGATCTGGCGATGCTGCAGAACCTGACTGATGGCGAGTTGCATATCGGCATGGGGCGCGGCACGGCGAAGTCCGAATACGACGCTTTCGGCATCCCGATGGTGGAGGCGCGCGACCGCTTCCGCGAATGCTGGCAGTTCACCCAGCGCGCCATGCAGGGCGGCAGCTTCACCTTCCAGGGCCAATACGCCAATTTCCCCGAACCGACGATGGTACGCCCGGCCTTCGACCGGAAGCCGAATTTCTACGGCGCCATCGGCAGCATCGAAAGCGCCGCCATCATGGCGGAGCTCGGCCTGCCGCCGCTCTGCCTTTCCTCCTTCCCGGACCACCTGCTGCGCCGCATCCTGGAAACCTGGAAGGAAAGGACCACCGCCCGCGGCGGCAACCCGCACGCCACCTTCCCGATCTCCATCAAGTGCTTCGTCGCCGAGACGGACGAGAAGGCGCTGGAGCAGGCGCATACCTACCTGCCGAAATTCTTCGAATTGCAGGTCCGCCACTACCAGTCCGACAACGCGCCCTGGGGCGACATCCCGGGCTACCAGCAGTTCAACAAGATGTTCGCCAACCTCCGGCTGCTGACCAAGCCGGAGAATCTCGGCGGCTACATCTCGCAGAACCTGGTCGGCTCGCCGGACACGGTGGCGAAGCGGCTGCGCGAGATCCAGGCGCTGGGCTTCAACTACTTCCTGGTGTCCAACGCCACCTATGGCGTACCGCGCGCGGTCCGGCACGAGACGATCCGCCTCTTCGCCGAGGAGGTCATCCCGCAGGTGCGTGGCACGGTGGCGGTCGCCGCGGAGTAGCGGCTACCCGGGCATTGCGCCCACCAGCAGGCAGAGGATCTCGAACAGCAGGTTGGCGGCCACCATGGCGGTGCCGCCAGCCTGGTCGAAGGGCGGCGAGACTTCCACCAGGTCGGCGCCGACGAAGCGCAGCCCCATCAGCCCGCGCAGCAGGCGCTGCGCCTCGGCGGGAGTGAAGCCGCCAATCTCCGGCGTGCCGGTGCCGGGAGCGAAGGCGGGGTCGATGGCGTCGATGTCGAAGGAGAGATAGCAGGGGCCGTCGCCCACCACGCGGCGCGCCTCGGCGATGAGCGCCGCCTCGCCCATCCGCCAGCAATCCTCGATGTGCAGCAGGCGGATGCCCTGGGCCTGCGCCCAGTCCTCGTCCGCCAGGTCATAGACGCTGCCGCGGATGCCTATCTGGACAATGCGTTTGGGGTCGAGCAGCCCTTCCTCGATGGCGCGGCGGAAGGGGGTGCCGTGCATCAGCTTGAAGCCGCCGAAATAGCTGTCCCAGGTATCGGAATGGCTGTCGATATGCACCATGCCGAGCGGCCGCCCCTTCCCCAGCACGCGCAGGACCGGCAGGCTCACCAGGTGGTCGCCACCGACGGCCAGCGGGACGATGCCGCGCGTGGCGAGACCGGCGACAAAACCCTCGATCTTCGCCAGCGAATCCTCGATATCGGCCGGGTTCACCGGGCTGTCGCCGAGATCGGCGCAATTGGCGCGCGCGAAGGGATACATCCGGTGGATGCGGTGCGCCCGGCGGATCAGGGTGGAGAAGTCGCGCACCTGCCGCGGCCCGTGCCGCGCCCCCGGCCGGTTGGTGGTGCCGAGGTCGAAGGGCACGCCGAACAGCCCGAGTTGCACCTGCCCGAACAGCGGGTGGCCGGGCGGCACATGGGGCAGCCGCATGAAGGTGGCGGGTTGCGTGAAACGCGGATGCTCGGTGGCGTCGATCGGCTGGAAATCCTGCGACATGGGCAACTCCGGCAAGAAGCACAGCCTGCACCGGATGCGCGGATGGCCGCTACCTCGCCGGTAGCCGCGTGCGCTCCGCGACAAGCCGGGGCAGCACCGGCAGGGCGGCGCCGGCCAGGAACAGCGCCGGCGCATGGCGCAGCAGCCCGGCCGCCAACCCGGCCCAGCGCATCGGGGCCGTGCTGCGC
>JAEWCI010000259.1 GCA_023390705.1 Pseudomonadota bacterium | reverse complement strand
CGGGAGATCGTGCGCATCATCCAGGAGGAGATCGCCCCCCGCATCATCGGCGAGGATGCCATCGCCTATGAACGCATCTGGGCCAGGGCCTTCGAGGTCACCATCCCGCAGCGCGACCGCAAGCTGGCGATGGAGGCGGTGGCCTGCGTCGATACCGCGGTATGGGACCTGCTGGGCAAGCGCGCCGGGCTTTCGGTGCGGCAGTTGCTGGGCGGCAGCAAGGCGGAACTGCCGATCATCTCCATCGGCGGCTACTACCAGGAAGGCAAGACCCTGCTCGACCTGGCGAAGGAGATGGAGCAGTTGCGGCTCTGGGGCATGGGCGGCTGCAAGGTGAAGGTCGGCGGGCTTTCGCCGGAACGGGATGCGGAGCGGGTGAAGGCGGCCTGCGACGGCGCCGGCGAGGGCTTCATGATCGCCGTGGACGCCAACCGGGGCTGGAGCGTGGCCGATGCCATCCGCTTCGCCCGCCTCATCGAGCACCTGCCCATCGCCTGGTTCGAGGAGCCCTGCCACTGGTATGACGAGGCCCGGGGCATGGCGGAGGTGCGCCGCGCCAGCCGGATCCCGGTGAATGCCGGGCAGAGCGAGTACAGCGCCCGCGGCATCCGCCGGCTGCTGGAAGCCGGGGCGGTGGATATCGTGAATTTCGATGCCTCGGAGGCCGGCGGCATCACCGAATGGCGGCGCGCCGCCGATGCCTGCGCGCTGCTGGACGTGCGCATGGCACATCATGAGGAGCCGCAGATCGCCGCCCATATGCTGGCCGGCATCCCGCACGGCATCTGCGTGGAATGCTTCGCCGACCCGGCGCGCGACCCGCTCTGGCCGCATCTGCTGCCGGACGCGCCGCGGCCGAAGGACGGCATGCTGGCGGTGCCGGACCGGCCGGGCTTCGGCATCACGCTGGACTGGCAGGCGGTGGAGAGATACCGCATCGGCTGAGCCAGGGGCCTCACGCGATGCTGATGCGGTGGCGGCTGATGGGGAGAGCGGCCCATCGGCTTTGTCTGTAGCCTTTCCGCATGCCTGCCTTCCTCTGCAATGCCTGCGGCACGCAATATCCGCCTTCTCCCGCGCCGCCCGAGGCCTGCCCGGTCTGCACCGATGAGCGGCAATTCATTCCCGAATCGGGGCAATCCTGGACCACGCTGGAAAGCCTGCGGAAATCGCACAGCAACAAGTTCCGCCGCCTCGCCCCGGGGCTGATGAGCATCGAGACCACGCCGGCCTTCGCCATCGGGCAGCGCGCGATCCTGGCGCAGACACCGGGCGGCAACATACTCTGGGACTGCATCGCCCTGCTCGACGAGGCGACCATCGAGTTGCTGCAGGGCCTCGGCGGGCTCTCGGCGATCGCCATTTCCCACCCGCACTACTACACGACCATGGTGGAGTGGAGCCGCGCCTTCGGTGGCGTGCCGATCCACCTGCACGCGGCCGACCGGCAGTGGGTCATGCGGCCGGACCCCGCCGTGCAGTTCTGGGAGGGAGACACCAGGACCATCGGGCCCGGCCTCACGCTGGTCCGGCCGGGCGGGCACTTCGCCGGCGGCACCGTCCTGCACTGGGCGAATTGGGAAGGGCGTGGCGTGCTCCTTTCCGGCGACATCCTGCAGGTCGTCCCGAGCAGGCATGTCAGCTTCATGTACAGCTACCCCAACCTGATCCCCGTCTCCGCCGCCACGGTCAGGCGCATGGCGGAAATCCTCGAACCATTCGCCTTCGACGCGGTCTATGGCTCCTTTTCCGGCCGGGGGCAGATAGACACGAAGGGCAAGCAGGTGGTGGCGGCATCGGTCGCGCGCTACATCGCGCATCTCAGCGACAACTGACGCACGGCCCGGTCTGGTCCGGGCGGTCCTGCCTGTATCCTGCCGGGCGCGGGTAGCCCTTGGCATCCCGGGGAGTGCTGGACCGCAGCGCCGGGCCGAGTGCGGCATGCCACGCCCCGGCAGGGCGCGCGGCCGGAGCGGATCGCGGACGGGGGTGAATGCCCGGCGCGCAAGTCCACGCGGCAACCAGCGGCCTGGATCGCAGCGGCGCTCAGTTCGGAACGCAATCGGCTGCGGCGCGCGGTCGCTCTCGATGGAGCCGCCGGGGGCATGGATCGCCCTCCCGGAATGGCCGACCCGCCGTGGATGAAAGCCGGGCCAGCCTTCAACTTGGCGGTGCTGATTTCTGTCTAGTTGGCAGGGAGGACCGAGAGCACTGCCGTGGCCAGGGAGTCGATGTCGAAGGGCTTGGGCACAAGCCGCTCATGTGGGCCGAGCGGCCGGCCGGCCAGGCGGTCCGGATTGGCGGTGACATAGACCACCGGCAGGCCGGGCCAGCGTTCCTGCATCATGCTGGCGAAGGCGACGCCATCCATGCCACTGCCCAGGTTGATGTCGGTGACCAGCACGCGCGGCGGCACCCGCCGTTCCTCCAGCCCGGCCAGCGCTTCCTCGGCATCCCGCGCCTCCAGGATGGGCAGGCCAGTGACCTCGAGGACATCGGCAATCAGCATACGTACCAGCACCTCGTCCTCCACCACGAGGATATCGGTTGCATGACGTGACCGGGCTGGTTCCTGCATAGAATGTTTCGCTCGTCTTTCGGAACTCAGGATCAGCATAGCAAATCATATGCAAAAGACTAAATCCAAGGCAGAAGTAGGATGTAACAATTCCCCTATCCGGCGATGGAGCCCGAAGGGATGCCAAGCTGGGCCCTGTCCCCCGCCCGGTAGAAGGCGGTGGCGGTATCGTGCAGCGCGGCCCGCGCCAGTTCCGACCCCAGCACCCGCTGCACCAGGGCCAGGTCGGCGGCCTCGAAGGGCCGGCGGGCACCGGCCGAGGGCAGGTCGGTGCCGACCATCAGCGCCCGCGGCGCCAGATGGGCGATGCTTTCCAGCGCCGCCGCCACGTCCAGCGTCGCCCTGCCGAAGCCGCTGGCCTTGATCCTGGCCCCGGCGACGGCAAGGTCCCGCACCACGGGCAGCCCGTAGTCGCTCATCCCCAGTTGGTCAATGACCAGGGCGGGCAGCCGGGCCAGCGCCATCACAGCCGGCACCAGGGCGGTGCCGTCCGCGTGGAACTCCGCGTGCAGCCCGTGCGCCGCGGCGCGTTCGGCATGGGCCGCAGCGCTGTTGGCGTCCCGCCACGGGCCGGGGAACAGGGAATAGCGCAGCCCGCGCACCCCCTGCGCCGCCAGAGCGGCCATTTCGGCATCCGCCATCTCCGGCCGCGCCTGCGCCACCAC
>JAEWCI010000248.1 GCA_023390705.1 Pseudomonadota bacterium | reverse complement strand
ACCCGGCGGAGCGCGAGGCGCTGCGCGCCGGGCTGGCCGCCGCCTTCACCGCGGCCTTCCTTGGTGTTGCCCTGCTGGTCGGCACCGCCGGCTGGCTGGCCTGGCGGGTGCCGATGCGGAAGCTGTGAGGGCGGCCGCGGCCCGGCGTTACACCCGGCCGTGGCAGTGCTTGTATTTATTCCCGCTGCCGCAGGGGCAGGGCGCGTTGCGCGGGGTGCGGTTCCAGGTGGCGGGGTCGTTGGGGTCCACGCCGTCCACCCGGCGCGGCACGGCCACGCCGGCGATCGGCGCAAAGCCGCCGCCATTGGCCCCGGCCATTTCCAGCTCGGCCGAAGCCGGTTCGCCCCAGGCACCCTGCGGTTCGGGGTGGCGCATGTCCATCACCCGCACCGGCTCCGGGCTCGGCGGCGGCGCGTCGGGCCGCAGCTCGATGCGCATCAGCAGGCTGGTCACCCGCTGGCGCATATCGGCCAGCATGGCGTTGAACAGGCCGAAGGCCTCGCTCTTGTATTCGTTCAGCGGGTCGCGCTGGCCATAGGCGCGCAGCCCGATGCCCTGGCGCAGATGGTCCAGGCTGAGCAGGTGCTCCTTCCACACCTGGTCGAAGACCTGCAGCAGCAGGCTCTTCTCCACCATGCGCATCAGCTCGGGGCCGAGATTGGCCACCTTGGCGGCATAGGCCTGTTCGGCGGCGTCCTCGATGCGCTCGCGCACCTGGGTCTCGTCGATGCCCTCTTCCTTGCCCCAGGCGATGACCGGCAGGTCGAGTCCCAGCTCGTTGCGGACGCCCTCTTCCAGGCCCACCAGGTCCCACTGCTCGGGATAGGCGTTTTCCGGGATGGCGCGGGCAACCATGTCGACCACCATCTCGCGGCGCATCTCGGCCACCGTCTCGGAGACGTCGTTGGCCTGCATGAACGCCTTGCGCTGCGCATAGACCTCGCGCCGCTGGTCGTTCATCACGTCGTCGTATTTCAGCAGGTTCTTGCGCGTGTCGAAGTTGCGCGCCTCGACCTTCTTCTGGGCCTTCTCCAGCGCCTTGTTGATCCAGGGATGGATGATGGCCTCGCCTTCCTTGAGGCCGAGCTTCTGCAGCATGCCGCCCATGCGGTCGCTGCCAAAGATGCGCATCAGGTCGTCTTCGAGCGAAAGGAAGAAGCGGCTGGCGCCCGGGTCGCCCTGGCGGCCGGAGCGCCCGCGGAGCTGGTTGTCAATGCGGCGGCTCTCATGCCGTTCCGTGCCGATGACGAAGAGCCCGCCGGCCTCCTTCACCTTCGCCTGGGCCGCCGCCACCTGTTCCTGGGCGCGGGCCAGCGCCGCTTCGTATTCCGGCCCTTCGTGCTGGCCGGTGGCGGCGCGGGCCAGCATCTCGGCATTGCCGCCGAGTTTGATGTCGGTGCCGCGGCCGGCCATGTTGGTGGCGATGGTGACGGCGCCCGGCGCGCCGGCCTGGGCGATGATCTCGGCTTCCTGTTCGTGGTAGCGGGCGTTCAGCACGTTGTGCGGCACGCCCTTCTTCTTGAGCAGGGAGGAGATCAGCTCCGACTTCTCGATGCTGGTGGTGCCGACCAGGCAGGGCTGGCCGCGGCCGCGCGCCTCCTCGATCAGCGCCAGCACGGCGTCGTATTTCTCGCGCGCGCTGCGGTAGACCTCGTCATCGCTGTCCTGGCGGGCGACCGGGACATTGGTCGGGATCTCCATCACCTCCAGCCTGTAGATCTCCATGAACTCGTCCGCCTCGGTCGCGGCGGTGCCGGTCATGCCCGAAAGCTTGGGGTAGAGGCGGAAATAGTTCTGGAAGGTAATGGAGGCGAGGGTCTGGTTCTCCGGCTGGACGGTGACGTGCTCCTTCGCCTCCAGCGCCTGGTGCAGCCCGTCCGAATAGCGCCGGCCTTCCATCATGCGGCCGGTGAACTCGTCGATGATCACCACCTTGTCGTCGCGGGTGATGTAGTCCACGTCGCGGGTGAACAGGGTGTGCGCCCTGAGCGACTGGTTGACGTGGTGCACCAGCGTGACGTTGTGGAAATCGTAGAGGTTGCCCTCGGTCAGCAGGCCGGCCTCGCCCAGCAACCGCTCCACCGTCTCGGAGCCGTGCTCGGTCTGGGTGAGGGTCTTGAATTTCTCGTCCTTGTCATAGACCGCCGGGTCCTTCACCAATTCCCGCACCACCTCGTCCACCTGGCGGTAGAGTTCGGAACTGTCCTCCGAGGGGCCGGAGATGATGAGCGGGGTGCGCGCCTCGTCGATCAGGATGCTGTCAACCTCGTCCACGATCGCGTAGTTGAAGTCGCGCTGGACCATCTCCTCCAGCCGGTACTTCATGTTGTCGCGCAGGTAGTCGAAGCCGAATTCGTTGTTGGTGCCGTAGGTGACATCGGCGGCATAGGCGGCGCGGCGCTCGTCGTCGGTCAGCCCATGGACGATGACGCCGGTGGTGAGGCCGAGGAAATTATAGACCCGCCCCATCCATTCGGAGTCGCGCTTCGCCAGGTAGTCGTTCACCGTGACGACATGCACGCCCTTGCCGGTCAGCGCGTTCAGATAGACCGGCAGGGTAGCGACCAGGGTCTTGCCCTCGCCGGTCTTCATCTCGGCGATCTTGCCCTCGTGCAGCACCATGCCGCCGATCAGCTGCACATCGAAATGCCGCATGCCCAGCACGCGGCGCGCGGCTTCCCGCACCGTGGCGAAGGCTTCGGGCAGAAGGTCGTCCAGGCTGGCGCCATCGGCCAGGCGCTGCCGGAACTCGGCGGTCTTGGCGGCCAGGGCGGCATCGTCCAGGGCCTGGAACTGCGGCTCCAGCGCGTTGATGGCGGGCACACGCGCCTGGAGGCGCTTCAGCGCCCGGTCATTGGAAGTGCCGAAAAGGGCGCGGGCGAGGCGGGCGAACATGCGGACCTGATGTCTCCGGACGGGCGCCGGGCGCCCGCCTGAACCGCACCGAAACACCGGCGGCGGCGTGGGGCTTGGACGGAGCCGGGACAGGCCCGCGCTCCGCACGGCAGGCGCAGAGGGGGCCTGGCCGGGATGGCACAGATAGGGGGGGCCTGGGCCGCGGTCAACGCCAGCCTCCGTGAGTGCCCCGTATGTGCATGCCGGAGCGGGGCTTGCTTGTGGCCCTCTCGCGCTTCCGTCATCTTCGCCCACCCTCACGGAGTTGTCCGATGCGCCGAGCCGATCTCGCCCTGGCCGCCCTGCTG
>JAEWCI010000195.1 GCA_023390705.1 Pseudomonadota bacterium | reverse complement strand
GGCCGGCTCCGTGGCCGGTACCACCAGCAGCAAGGGCATGATGGAAAGCCTGGCGAGCGGCGTGAAATCCCGCACATAGTCGAAGGCCAGGTTGGCATGCAGGCGGTGGCGCACCGCGAAGGCCGAGGCATCGGCCGCCAGCGTGTAGCCGTCGGGCCGTGCCGTGGCGGCGACCTGCCCGCCGGAAGGGCCGCTGGGGCGGTTCTCCACCACCACCGGCCGGCCGAGGCTCTGGCCCATGGGGCCGGCCATCAGCCGCACCGTGGTATCCACCCCGCCGCCCGCGGCAGACAGGGCGATCAGCCTGATCGGGCGGTCGGGATAGCTCTCATCGGCCCCGGCCGGGCCGAGGCCGAGGCAGGCCAGCAAGAGCCCCAGCGCCAGGGGGCGCATAACATGTCCCGGCATCGTTTTCTCCCATGGCTTGCTTGTTCCCGGCTGCTGGGCGAAGCCCCGGCGCATGGCCGGCCAGGCGCGCGCCGCCTGCCCGAAGCCTTGCGCCCTGCCCGGCTACCAAGCCGCTTCCAGCAACGCCCGCACCGAAGCCACATCCGGCAACGGCCGCGGGTTGGTCGGAATCCAGCGGTCATGCATCGCCATTTCGGCCACCTGGTCCAACTGCTCGTATTTCAGCCCGACATCTCGAATGCGCCCGGGCAGGCCGAGATCGGCCACCAGCCTCGCCACCAGATCCGCCGCCGGGGTGCCCGGCGCGCCCAGCGCCTCGCTCACCAGCGCCTGCGCGGCGGCGTTCACCGGGTGGTTGTAGCGCAGCACGGTGGGCAGCATGACGCAGGAGGTATAGCCATGCGGCACATTGGCCGTGCCACCCAGCGCATGGCCGATGCCGTGGCTGGCGCCCTTCTCCACGCCGGATTGCGAGCCGACCATGCTCATCCAGGCGCCCACCTGGCAGTCCAGCCGCGCCTGCATGTCGTCCGGCCGCGCCTTCACCCCGCGCAACCCGCGCGAGAGCAGCCGCAGCGCCTGCATCGAGGCGCCTTCGGAGAAGGGATTCACGCTCACGGAGCAGATATCCTCCACCGCATGGTCCACCGCGCGGATGCCGGTGGAGAGGAACAGCCATTCCGGCGTGTTCACCGTGACGGCCGGGTCCAGCACCACCGCCGTCGCCATCATGCGCGGATGGGCGAAGCTCTGCTTGTGTGCCGTCGCCTTGTCCGTCACGCCGGAGGTGGCGCTGAACTCGCCGGCCGAAAGGGTGATGGGCACGCAGACCATCGGCATTCCCGGCGCCCTCTTGGGCGGGATGACGCGGGTGCCGTCCGGCTTGTTGTAGCTGGCCAGCGGCTCGAAATCCTCCAGCCGGCGGACGTCGTTCGCCAGGCAGAGGCGGATGGCCTTGCCGGCATCGGTCACGGAGCCGCCGCCGAGCGTGACGAGCATATCCGCCTGCGCGGCGCGGGCGGCTTCGGTGGCGGCCAGCACGTCCTCCCGCGGGGTATGCGCGGCGATGCCGCTGTGCCGCGCGACCAGCCTTCCGCCCAGCGCGCGGGCCAGCCTCTCAGGCCAGTCCGTCTCGCGCGAGAGCGTACCGCCGGCCAGCAGGAAGACGCGCTGCGCGCCAAGCCTCTCGGCCTCCTCCGCTACCGCCTGGTCGAAAGGCTTGCCGAGATGCACCCGCTCCATCAGCGGGTAGTTGAACTGCATGGGCTTCATAGGGGGTCCTCAGTCCAGCTTCGCGCCGGAAATCTCCACCAGTTCGCGCCACATCGCGTCCTGTTCGCGGATGAAGCTGGTGAAGGCTTCGGGGCTTTCGTCGGTGATGGCGGTGAAGCCCAGGGGCAGCAGCTTCTCCCGGTATTCGGCGTTGCGCGCGGCGCCCAGCGTGGCGCGGTGCAACGCCTGCACTACCGGCGCCGGCGTGCCGGCGGGGGCGGAGATGCAGTACCAGAATTCCATGTCCATGCCGGAACCGGGCAGGAGCTCCGCCATGCCGGGCACGTTCTCCAGCCCCGGCACATAGGTCACGCGCTGCTGGCTGCCCACGGCCAGCGGCCGCAGCCTTCCTTCGCGCACATGCGGCATCAGCGCCGGCATGCCGTCGAAGATCAGGTCCACATTGCCGGCGATCAGGTCGTTCAGCCCCGGCGCCAGGCCGCGATAGGGCACATGCGCCAGCTCGATCCCAGCCGAGCGCATCAGCTTGGACAGGGTGAGATGGCTGATGGTGCCGAGGCCGGAGGAGGCGGCGGTGATCCGCCCGGGCCGCTGCTTCGCATCCGCCATCAGGTCCTGGAAGGTGTTCCAGGGCTTGTCGCTGCGCACCACCAGCAGGGTAGTGCCGACCGAGACGCGGCTGACATGGGCGAAATCGCGCAGCCCGTCGAAGGGCATGGCGCTGCGGTAGAGATATTTGTTGGCCAGCAGGATGGTAGCCCCGCCGAGGAAGACCGTGTGCCCATCCGGCGCGCTGCGCGCCACCGCCTCGGCGGCGATGTTGCCTCCGGCACCGGGGCGGTTCTCGATCACCACCGTCTGGCCGAGCAGCGGCATCATCCGCTCACCCAGCAGCCGGGCGGTGATGTCCGCCGCGCCGCCGGGCGGGAAGGGCACCACGATGCGCACGGGGCGGTTGGGAAAACCCTGTGCCCGTGCGAGCGACGGCAGGGCAAGGCCGGCGACGAGCGCGGCGCGGCGGGTGAAGACAGGCATGATGGACATTCTCCCTGTGGCGGCGCCCTTGCCCGGACGCCGCGCTTGCTTGCGCCGGCGATACTACGCCGAAGGCTCGCGATGCAATTCGACCACGATGCCTTCCAGCCCCGGCGCGGCGGGATAGCGGCGCATCACCGCCGGGTCATGGCCGGGCACGATGTGCCGCGGGCTGGGCGCCAGGGCGCGCAGGCGGTCGAAGCCTTCCAGCATCTCGCCGACATGGAAGGCGGTGGTGAAGGGACGGCCGGCTTCCATGTTCTCGTAGAAATGAGTGACGTCGGAGGCCAGCACCACCTGGCCGCGCTCGGTGTTCACCCGCACGCATTGCAGCCCCATGGAATGGCCGCCGCAGGCATGCACGGTGACGCCGGGCGCCACTTCCGCATCGCCATTGTGGAAGACCACCCGTTCGGCGAAATTCATCCGCACTATGCCGACCACGTCCTCCACCTCGAAGGAATGGCGGAGCTTCGGGTATTTCATGTAGCGGCCGGTCGCGTAGTGCATCTCCGGCTCCTGCAGGTGGAATTTCGCCCTGGCGAATTTATGGAAGCTGCCGACATGGTCGTAATGCAGGTGGGAGATGATGACATCCTCCACCTGGTCCGGGTCCACGCCGATCATGCGCAGGCTCTCGATCGGGCAGCGCAGGTAGTTGCGCTTGCGCTTCGCCGCGACCTCGGCGGTGAAGCCGGTATCGATGATGATGGCGCGGTCATCGTTCACTGCCGCCCAGACGAAGTAGTCCATCGGCATCGGCGCGTCATGCGGGTCGCCACCGATGAAATGCTCGTGCCGCTTCGCCTCGCGCATAGCGTAGCGCAGGGCATAGACTTTGTAGGTCGGCTCGGTCATGCCGTCTGCTCCTGGGGATGGGTGGCCGAAGGACCCAGGCCGAGCGCCAGCCCGGTCATCCAGGCGTCCCGCAGCACGGTGAGGAAATCGCCGGGCTGGTTGGCGTCGCCGACCAGCGTATGGGGAATGCCGCTCGCTTCCACCGCGGCCAGCGCGTCGCGGTTCGGCAAGGCGCCGATGGCGGCGATAACATGGGTGATGCCGTCCAGGCTGTGTGGCGCCCCGTCCTCGGTGATGTCGAGGCTGGTGCCGCGCAGGCGCTGGACGCGCACGCTGGTGCGGAAGGTGACGCCCGCTTCCCGCAGGCGGATCATCACGTCCGTGCGGTTGTTGCGGGCCATGGCCGGCGCGATGGCGGGCAGGGCTTCCAGCACGGTAATGCGGCAGCCACGGCGCGCCAGCATTTCCGCCACTTCCAGCCCGACGATGCCGCCGCCGATCACCGCCACGCCGGCGCCTTCCGGCACCAGCGCCGGGTCGGCGATGACATCCCATGCCTGCAAGGGCTCGGCGCCTTCCAGGGCCAGCGGGCGCGGCCTCGCGCCGGTGGCCACCACGACATGGTCGGGCGCGAAGTCGCGGATCATCGCCGCGTCCGCGTCCACGCCGCAGCGGACCGGCACGCCGAGCGCCATCGCCTGGTCCCAGCGCCAGGTCCAGACCGGGCGGACCTCCTCCTTGTCCGGCGCTGCCACCGCCAGGTGGATCTGTCCGCCGGGCCTTTCGGCCTTTTCCCAGACCTCGACGGCATGGCCCCGCGCGGCGGCGACCCGCGCGACTTCCAGCCCGCCCACCCCGGCACCCAGGACCAGCAGGCGCAGGCGGCGCGGCGCAGGGTCCAACGGTGGCTCGGCGAATTCCGGCGCTTCGAATTCGGTGCCCAGCATGGGGTTGGTGACGCAGGAGACATCGCGTTCCAGCGTCAGGCGCTCGAAGCAGACATTGCAGGAGATGCAGGCGCGGATCGGCACCTTCGACTTGCCGAACGCCTTGCTCGGCCAATGCGCATCCGCGGTCAGCGCCCGGCCGAGCGAGATGTAGTCGGCGCTGCCATTCGCCAGCACCGCCTCGGCATCCTCCGGCGTGATGATGCGGCCGGCAAGGATGGTGGGGATGGAAACCGCTTCCCTGATCGGCCGCGCATGGGGTTCCAGCGTCCGCCGCGGCATGGAGGGCGGCTGGATGCAGAAGCGCGACAGGGCCGGGCTTTCATTGGTGCCACCCGAAAGGTCCAGCGCGGTCACGCCGGCCTTCTCCAGCATCCGGGCCAGCGCCACCATCTCCTCGATGGGGTAGCCATCCTCGCAGTATTCAGTGCAGGAGATGCGGACCCAGAGCGGGAAATCCGGCAGCGCGTCGCGCAGCCGGTGCACGGTTTCCAGCAGCAGCCGGGCACGGTTCTCCAGGCTGCCGCCGTAGCGGTCGGTGCGCCTGTTGATGCGCGCGGTCAGGAATTGCTGGAACAGGTAGCCATTGGCGGCGTGCAGCTCCACCGCGTCATAGCCCGCTTGCCACAGCCGCCGCGCGGCGGTGACGAAATCCTTCTGGATTTCGGTGATCTCGGCCTGGTCCAGCGGCCGCACCGCGTCGCCGGTATTGGGGTTGCGCCAGGGGGAGGGGCCGACCGGCTCCATGTTCAGCACCATCCGCCGCAGCAGCCCGCCGCGGTGATTGAGCTGGCCAACGGTGACGCAGTCGTGCCGCTTGATCGCCTCAACCAGCCGCGCCAGGCCGGGGATGAAGCGGTCGTGGTAGATCCACAGGCTGTTGTTGTGGGCGCGGCCGCCCTCGCTGACCGCCATCGCTTCCGTCACGATGGCGGCCACGCCGCCCTTCGCCCGTTCCTCGTAATAGGCGCGGTCGCGTTCGGTGGAGAGACCGTCGCTGGTGCTGAAATTGGTCCCCATCGGCGCCATGATGAGGCGGTTCTTCAGCCGGAGCGGGCCGATCCGCCCCGGCTGCTGCATCAGCGACGGCATCCCCGCGACTTCGCCCCTCTACTTCGTCTTGTCGGCGTCCAGCACCGCCTGCACGGCCGCCGGATCGCACTTGACGGTGACATTGGCGCGCTCGACCTGCAGCTTCATCGGCACCCGGCTGTCGAGGTTGTCCCAGCCGCGGGCGCGCGCCTCGTTCATCTCCTCCAGCACCAGGTTGCAGATGCGCATGGGCACGCCCAGTTCGCGCCCCAGGCCGACGGCCAGCGACACGTCCTTGTGCGCCAGGCGCAGCGCGAAGGCCGGCGGGTCATACTTGTCCACCAGGAACTGGTCGGCGATGCGGTCGAAGGTGCGGCGGCGGCCGAGCGCGCCCTGGCGCACCGCCTTCCACAGCTCCAGCGGGTCCATCCCCGCCTTCACGCCCATGGAGAAGACCTCGGCCATCGCGGTCTGGATGGCGTAGCCGGCCATGTTGTGCACCAGCTTGGCGACCGTGGCGCTGCCGATCGGGCCGATATAGGCGGCCTGGTCGCCGAAGGCATCCAGCACCTTCTTGTACTTGTCGTAAACCGCCTTGTCGCCGCCCACCCAGATGGCGAGCTTGCCGCTCTCGGCCCCCTTCGGCCCGCCGCTGACCGGCGCGTCGAAGCCATAGGCGCCCTTCTCGGCCAGGGCGGCATTCACCCGCCGCACCGTGTCCTGCGAATTGGTCGAGAGGTCGAAATAGGCTGCGCCCTTCTGCACCCCTTCCACCAGCCCGTTGGGGCCGAAGACCACCGCCTCCACTTCCTTCGGGCCGGGCAGGGAGGTGAAGATCACCTCGCACTGTTCCGCCACCGCCTTCGGGCTGTCCGCCCATTCGGCGCCGGCGGCCAGGCGGTTCGCGCCCGCTTCCCGCCGCACGTCATGGATGACGAGCTGGTAGCCGGCCTTCTGGATGTTCGCGGCCATGAAGGCACCCATGGTGCCGAGGCCGATGAAACCTACCTTCATGATCTCAGCCCTTCGCCTTGTCCTGCGCCTCGAAGACATCCATCGCCACATGCGAGGCGGTCATGGCCGAGGGCCAGCCGGAATACATGGCGAGATGGGTGATGATCTCGGCGATCTCCTCGCGCGAGAGGCCGTTGGCCAGGCCGCGGTTGATGTGGCTGTTCAACTGGTCCTGCCAGCCCAGCGCCACCAGCGCGGCGATGGTCACCAGGCTGCGGTCGCGCTTGTTGAGCTGCGGCCGTTCCCAGACATCGCCATAGACATACTGGTGCGTCATCTCGACCAGCTTGGGGAAGACCGGGTTGATGCGGTCGCGCCGGGCGGAGGGAGGGGCTGCCATTCGGATTCTCCTGTGCGGTTGCTGAAAGCGGGCCGGGCGCGCGGGGCGCCCTCAGGCTTCGGCATCGGGGAAGGCAGGGGAAGCCGTGCCGGCAGCACCGCGCGGCGCGGCGCTGGCGTGCGGAAAGGCAGGCTGGGCCAATGGCCTCGGCATGGACGATCCCCCGGTTTCTCCCGTTCGGTGCCGATCCTGCGGCCGGGACGGCTTCGCCGCAAGCCGGGGAGGTGCCATGCTGCGCCCAAGGGGAAAACACCCGGGGCGGAAGCGGGACAGGCGCATGGCAGCGGATCGCAACAGGCAGGTGCTGTACCGGCGGCGGCCGGAAGGCATGGTGACGGAGGATTGTTTCGCCTTCGCCGAAACCCCCATTCCCCGCCCGGCGGCAGGCGAGGTGCTGCTGCGGGTGCGCTATCTCTCCATAGACCCCTATATGCGCCGGCAGATGCTGGGGGTGCAGGGCTACCCCACGGTGCTGCGCGAAGGCGGGGTGATGACCGGCCGCGGCATCGCCGAGGTGGTGGAAAGCCGCCACCCGGAATGGCAGCCCGGCACGCTGGTCCTGGCCGAAACGGGCTGGCAGGAATGGCTGGCCATTGCCCCGCGCGGGTTGCAGCGGGTGGCGCCGGTGGATCCGCCTTCCCTGCATCTCGGCCTGCTCGGTTCCTCCGGCGAGACGGCCTGGTACGGCATCACCCGGCTCGGCCGGCCGCAGCCAGGGGAGACGGTGGTGGTCTCCGCCGCCTCGGGCGCGGTGGGCAGCGCGGCGGGGCAGATCGCCAGGCTGCTGGGCTGCCGGGTCATCGGCATCGCCGGCGGCGCGGCGAAATGCGCCCATGTGGTGGAGCGTTTCGGCTTCGACGCCTGCCTGGACTACCGCGAGCCGGATCTGCAGGGGCGCCTGTGCGCGGCGGCGCCGCAGGGCGTGGACGTCTATTTCGAGAATGTCGGCGGCGCGGTGCTGGACGCGGTGCTGCCGAACCTGCGGATGGGCGCGCGCATCCCGCTCTGCGGCCTGGTCTCGCACTACAATGCGGTGGGGGAGATCGGCTTCCGCAACTTCTCGGCCCTGCTCGACATGTGCGTGACGCTGACCGGCTTCCGCCTCGGCTTCGTGCCGCGGGAGTTGCGGGCGGAGGCGCGGCAGGCGCTGCTGGACTGGTGGCGGGAGGGCAGGCTGCGGGCGGAGGAAACCGTCGCCCAGGGGCTGGAGGCCGCGCCGGCGGCGCTGTGCGGGCTGTTCGGCGGCAGCCATACCGGCAAGCAGGTCGTGCGGCTCGACTGAGGGGAGGGGCGATCCAGCCCTTCCGCTCCAGCCGCAGGCTGATAGGCTTCCCCCTGATGGCCCCCACAGAGCCGCCACAGGAGGACAACGCATGCGTCTCACACGCCGCCATCTCGGCCGCGCCACCGCCGGCATTTTGGCTGCTCCCTTGGCCCTGCCATCCCCCGGCCGTGCCGCCGGCTTCCCGGATCGCTCCATCCGCCTCATCGTTCCCTGGGCGCCCGGAGGCTCGACGGATGGCCAGATGCGCGCCCTGGCCGAGATCGCCGGGCGGGAGCTTGGCCAGCCGGTGGTGGTGGAGAACCGCCCCGGCGCCCGCGGCACCTTTGCCGCGCAGATCCTGCACACCCAGGCGCGGCCGGATGGCTACACCATCGGCCAGATCCACAGCGGCGTGATCTCCCACCCCTTCATGACGCGCTCCGCCACCTGGGACCCGGTGAACGACTTCACCTACATCCTGGCGCTGACCGGCTATCTTTCCGGCCTGGTCGTGCGCGCCGATTCCCGCTGGCAGGACTGGCCCTCCTTGATGGCCGAGGCGCGGGCCAATCCCGGCAAGCTCAGCTTCGGCAGTTCCGGAGTCGGCGGGCTCTCGCACCTCATCATGTCGCAACTGCTGGAAGCGGAGAGGGTGCAGATGCTGCATGTGCCTTACCGCGGCGTGGCGGAGACCACCACGGCGCTGCTTTCCGGCCAGGTGGATGCCATCGCGGATTCCAGCGGCTGGGCGCCGCATGTGGATGCCGGGCGCATGCGCATCCTGGCGATCTGGGGCAACCAGCGGCCGAAGCGCTTCCCCAATGCCCCGGCCATCAGCGAATACGGCCACGACATCGGCGGCATCGCGCCCTATGCCCTGGCCGGGCCGAAGGGCATGGACCCCGGCGTGGTGCGGATATTGCATGATGCGCTGAAGAAGGCGCTGTTCGACCCGGCGCACCAGGCGATGCTGGAGCGCTTCGACATGCCCACCCTCTACATGACCGGCGAGGAATACCGCGCCTGGGTCGCCCGCCGCGTGCCGATCGAGCGCGAGCTGATCCGCCGCCTGGGCATCACCTTCGAGAGTGGGTGAGCCGTCCGACCGACGCAGGGCCGAAAGGCCCTGGAGCGTGAGGCGGCGGGCAGGACGCCTCGGAAGGGGCGGTCGGATCGTAGCGCCGGCCGCCCGCGGCACGGATTGCGTTCAGAACCGAACGGCAATCCGCTGCAGGGCATTGTTCGCCGGGCGGAGGATTCACGCGCCCGCGCGTTCACGCCCGTCCGCCATCCGCCCTATCTGCGCAGCGGCCCCAGCACTTCCGCGTTGTGCTCGCCCAGCTTCGGCGACGGCCGTTCCGAAAGCGGCCGCACGCGGTTGAAGGAGATCGGCAGCCCGACCACCTGCGGCCCGCCATCCGGCAGGGCCTGCATGATCTCCACGGCGGCGAATTGCTCGCTCGCCACCAGTTCGCCGATATCGTTCACCGGACCGCAGGGCACCCCCACCGCGCCCATCGCCCCCAGCCAATCTTCCCGTGTCCTGGTCTTCAGCACCGCGGCGATCATCGGGATCAGTTCCGGCTTGTTGCGCACCCGCTGCGGCCCGGTGGCGAAGCGCTCATCCGTGGCCCATTCGGGGTGGCCCATCACCTTGGCCGCGCGCGCCCAGAGCCGGTCATTGCCGGCCGCCAGGCAGATCGGCGCGTCGGCGGTGTCGAAGACCTGGTAGGGGACGATGGCGTTGCCGCCGGTGCCGTGGCGCTTCGGCACCACGCCGGTGGCGATGTAGCCGTTCAGCGGGCCCTCCACCCAATGCACCGCGGTTTCCAGCAGCGAGGTGTCCACCAGGCAGCCCTGGCCGGTGCGGTCGCGGTGGCGCAGCGCCGCCAGCGCGCCGATGACGCTGAACATGCCCGTCGCCTTGTCGTTGATCGAGGCACCGCACAGGGTGGGCGGGTCCTCCGGCCGGCCGGTCAGGGACATCATGCCGCCGAAGGCCTGCAGCAGCGGGTCGAAGCCCGGGTTCAGCCGCATCGGCCCCTGGTAGCCGAAGGCCCAGATCGAGACATAGACCAGCCGCGGATGCCGGGCGAGCATCGCTTCCGGCCCGATGCCGATCTCCTCCACCACGCCGGGGCGGAGGTTCTGGATCAGGATGTCGGCCGTCTCGCACAGCCCGTGCAGCAGCGCGACATCCCCGGCGCGCTTGAGGTCCAGGGTGACGGAGCGCTTGTTGCGG
>JAEWCI010000178.1 GCA_023390705.1 Pseudomonadota bacterium | reverse complement strand
AACTCCTCGCCGGAAGACCGCGGAACGCGCACCCTCGTGGCGGCCGGCGAGTCCACCCCATGCACCACCGGCAAAGCGGCATGCATGGCCGCCACCGCGTCGCCCAGCGCATCCAGCAGGGCGGCGTCCAGCCCGCCGCGCTCCGCCACCGCGTCCAGGAAATCCCCGGCGGGGACCGGGGCCATGCGCAGCACCCATTCCAGCGCCTTGCCCTCGCCGCCCAGGCGCGGCGCACCGTCCGGGCCGCGGGTGATGGGCAGCACATCGCGGTAGAGTCCGGGGGCGAAGCCCTGGTTCAGGGCCAGTTCCCGGCGGCAGAAATGCTCCCGCGCCGCCAGGGTGGAGAAGTCCAGGAAGCCGAGCCGCACCGCCTTCTTCAGCTTGAAGGCATCCTCCCGCCCAACGAAGACGGCGGAGACATGGGTCTCCAGCGGTGCCGCCCCGGTAAGCCGCCGCAGCAGCGCCGCCGCCTCCTGCTGGGCGGCGGGGATCACCGTTTCGGTCGCGGAAGGGAGATCGGCACCTTGCGCTGTCCACCCGACACCCGCTTCGCCCGAAGAAGCTCGCGCGCGCGCGGCTTCCAGCCGAAAGGCCGTTCTCGGAAGATTTCTGCGCTAGGCCCGAAGCGAAGAAGTAAGCCGTGCTTTGTCAACTCTGCGACTCCGACACGAAAGTGTTGGGCGAGCTGGATCATACCAGCCTGCCGAAGCACACTATCTGGGTGCGTGTCGCATGGAAGACCAATCACCCAAAGAAATGACGCAGCTACACCAGGCCAGCCATTTTCGGGCACCGCATCGACGTAATCTGCTGCCTGTTTTATCCAAGGTGCAAGATTCGCTGTCTTGATTAAAGGAAAAGACTTTAACTCGAAACACAAACTCAAATCGGATAATTCCGGGATTGATGGACGAGCGAGAATGTCTAGTTCCGCGGCGCTGCCATCCACCCGCGTTACCCGAGCCAGGGGAGCACACTCAAACCACTCGCTAAGTCTCTCGATCGCTGCAAGTCGGATCGGCGCTTCGGGATCAGCCATCGCCGCTACGGATACAGCGCCTCGTTCCGCCAGCCCTCGGACACACCCTCGGCGCCCGGGGCAAGCCGGTGGAAGACCTGGCGGTCATGCAGGCGGAAGGGCATGTCGCGCCAGAATTCGATGCGCTGCGGCAGCACCCGGAAGCCGGACCAGAATTCCGGGCGGGGGATTTCGCCCAGGCCGAATTTCAGGGTGAACTCCGCCACCCGCTTCTCCAGCGCCCAGCGCCCTTCCAGCGGGCGGGACTGCTGCGAGGCCCAGGCGCCGATGCGGGAGGAACGGTGCCGGCTGGCATAATAGGCATCCGCCTCGGCCGGGGTCACCGGCTCCACCGGGCCTTCCACGCGGACGCTGCGGGCCAGGCTCTTCCAGTGGAAGCACAGCGCCGCCCAGGGGTTGGCGGCCAGTTCCCGCCCCTTCCGGCTTTCCAGGTTGGTGTAGAAGACGAAGCCCCGGGCATCCACGCCCTTAAGCAGCACCATCCGGGCCGAGGGCCTGCCATCGGGCGTGGCGGTGGCCAGGCAGACGGCATTGGGGTCGCCCGGCTCGCTCTTCGTGGCCTCGGCCATCCAGGCCTCGAAACGGGCGATCGGGTCCTCGCTGGTCTCGGCGTTCATGCTGGCCCTCCTCGGGGGAAAGCCTCTCCCCCTTGCCCGGCGTGCGGGGGTGTGCCACCACCCCCAACGCTCCGCAACAGCCGGTCACCACATCTCATGAATGATGCCTCGCCGCTCGCAGATGCTCCCACCGGCACCCTGATGGCCGGCAAGCGGGGGCTCATCATGGGGGTGGCGAATGATCGCTCCATCGCCTGGGGCATCGCCCGCGCCATCGCCGCCCAGGGGGCCGAGGTCGCCTTCACCTATCAGGGGGAAGCGCTGGAGAAGCGCGTGCGCCCGCTGGCCGAAAGCATCGGCAGCCGCCACCTGCTGCCCTGCGACGTGACCGACGATGGCAGCGTGGACGCCGCCTTCGCCGCCCTGGAAAGGGACTGGGGCGGCATCGACTTCCTGGTCCATGCCATCGGCTTCGCCGACAAGCAGTATCTCCGCGGTCGCTACCTGGAAACGCCACGCGCCGCCTTCCTGCAGGCGCTGGACATCTCCTGCTATTCCTTCGTCTCGGTCTGCCAGCGGGCCGTGCCGCTGATGAAGAATGGCGGCAGCCTGCTGACCATGAGCTACCTGGGCGCCGAGCGTGTCACGCCGCACTACAACGTCATGGGCGTGGCCAAGGCGGCGCTGGAGGCCAGCGTGCGCTACCTGGCGGCCGATCTCGGCGGCCTCGGCATCCGGGTGAACGCCATCAGCGCCGGCCCCATCCGCACCCTCGCGGCCAGCGGCATCGGCGATTTCCGCTACATCCTGAAGTGGAACCAGCTCAACAGCCCGCTGCGGCGCAACGTGACGATCGAGGAAGTGGGCGGCGCCGGGCTGTACCTGCTGAGCGACCTCGGCGCCGGCGTCACCGGCGAGGTTCATCATGTCGATTGCGGCTACCATGTCGTCGGCATGAAGAACCCGGATGCACCGGACATGGCGCTGGTGAAGGACTGATGCGCCCCGCGGCCATCGCCGGCCTGGCGCTGGCGCTGGCCGTGGCGGCAACCGGGCCGGTGGCCGGCCAGCCGGTCGGGCCCCTGACCTGCGAGCGGAGCTTCGCCTTCAATGGCGCCGGCGCCAATGAGCCGGCGGCGGCCAACAGCACCTCCGGGCTGGACATGCTGTTCCGCCGGCATTGCCGCCCGGGCGACGTGGCCGAGATCACCCTGCACGGAGAGGTTGCGGCGGAGGCGCTGCTCCGGCGCTATTGCGACCCCGCCGCCCCGCATGAACTGCTGCCCGCCAGCCCCGGCCGCCCCGCCAGCCTGCGCTGCCATGCGCTGATCCGGCGCTGAACCGCCCGCCCCGCCCCTGGCCGGCCTGCGCCGCGGCCCCGGGCCCGACCCAGGGGTTGACCCGCACCGCTCCCGGCCCGAAAAGCGCCGCCGCTTCAGCGCCTTGACGGGGAGGAGATGGCCGGGTCAAGCCCGGCCATGACGAGGAACAGGCAGGCCGCCCGACCCGGCCCGCCCCGATGCCGCCTCCGCAACCCGCCAGGTCCGCCATGTCCCACAACAGCTTCGGCCATCTCTTCCGCGTCACCACCTGGGGCGAAAGCCATGGCCCGGCCATCGGCGGCGTGGTGGATGGCTGCCCGCCCGGCCTGGCGCTGACCGAGGCCGATATCCAGCCCTGGCTCGACAAGCGCCGCCCGGGCTCCTCGAAATTCGTCACCCAGCGGCAGGAGCCGGACCAGGTCCGCATCCTTTCCGGCGTCTTCGAGGGGCTGACCACCGGCACGCCCATCGCGCTGCACATCGAGAACCAGGACCAGCGCTCCCACGACTATGGCGAGATCAAGGACCGCTACCGCCCCGGCCATGCCGACCTGACCTACGACCTGAAATACGGCATCCGCGACTATCGCGGCGGCGGCCGCTCCTCGGCGCGGGAGACGGCGCTGCGCGTTGCCGCCGGGGCAGTGGCGCGCAAGGTGCTCGGGACCGGCGTGGCCATCCGCGGCGCCATGGTGCAGATGGGCGCCGACCGCATAGACCGCACCGCCTGGGACTGGGCGGCGCTGGAGGAGAACGCCTTCTTCTGCCCGGACCGCGCCGCCGCCGCCCGCTGGGAGGAGCAGTTGCTGGCGGCGCGCAAATCCGGCTCCTCGGTGGGCGCCGTCATCGAGGTGGTGGCGGAGGGCCTGCCGCCCGGCCTGGGCGCGCCGATCTACGGCAAGCTGGATGCCGATATCGCCGCCGCGCTGATGTCCATCAACGCCGTGAAGGGGGTGGAGATCGGCGATGGCTTCGCCGCCGCCGCCCTGACCGGCGAAGCCAATGCGGATGAGATGCGCATGGCGCCGGATGGCCGGGTGCGCTTCCTCTCCAACCATGCCGGCGGCATCCTGGGCGGCATCAGCACCGGCCAGCCTATCGTCGCGCGCTTCGCGGTGAAGCCGACCAGCAGCATCCTGACCCCGCGCGGTTCGGTGGACCGCTTCGGACAGGAAGTGGAGGTGCAGACCAAGGGCCGCCACGACCCCTGCGTGGGCATCCGCGCGGTGCCGGTTGGCGAGGCGATGCTGGCCCTGGTGCTGGCCGACCACCTGCTGCGCCACCGGGCCCAGAATCCCCACGCCCCCACCGAGGCACGGCTGCCGCGGAACTGACGGCAGCTTTCCATGGGGTGCCGAAGCGGCAGCGGCCTCACGAATCCTTCAAGCCTTGACGGAAGCGGACCGCATTGTTCCCATTTGGCGCCCCACATCGAGCCGAGCCAATGCCCCTTCCGGACCCTGCCGAGGATGCTGCCGCCGCCTTCGCCGCACTGTGCGGCGATGCCCGCTGGACCAGCCGCATCGCCGAGCTTGACCGGCAGAGCCAGGTCGGGCCGCTCAGCGGCAGGGCGATGCAGCAGCGCCATGTGCTGGAACTGGTGCTGGCGCGACTGTGCAACCACCGTGCCTTCGCCCGTGCCACGCCGGCGGAACGGCGGATCTGCGCCTTTGCGCAGGAGGCGGTTCGGCTGGCCGCCACCCTGCCCCCAGGCCCGCGGGAGCGGCTGCGGGAGAGGCTGGTGACCGGGTTGACCGGCGGGCAGACCCTGATCCCGCTGTTCCACATCCTGCGCACCGCCAGCATGATGCGCGACCGCGGCTTCACGGTGCGCTTCGATGGCCTAGCCAGTGCGGCGGCGCACGACCTGACCATCAGCCGCGAGGGTGTGGACGCCGAGCTGGTCTGCGAAACCGTCTCCGCCGAGGAGGGCCGCCCGCTCCACCGCGGGGACTGGTATGCGCTGGTGGACGCCATCAACCCGGAATTGCAGACCTGGCTGGCGGCGCATCCGGGCCGCTATCTCCTGAAGATGACCCTGCCCGGGGGCATCGCCGGGCCGGACGATCTTGCGGCGCTGCAGCAGCGCATCAGCGCCCTGCTGACCGAGGAGAAGCGGCAGGATGCCAGCGCCCAGGCGGTGCTGAAGCTGGACCCGCTGGTGCTGGCCGGTGCCCAGGCCGCCGGGGCCGGGCTGCCGGCACGGCTGCGCGCGCAATTCGGTCCGGAGGCGCATCTGGCCGTCACCGGCGATGCCGGCAACGGCAGCGTCTTCGTCCTGGCCGCCCGGGCGGGGCGGGAGAACGCGGTCGCCGAGGCGATCTGCCGCCGCATGGCCGAAGCCGCGACCAGCCGCCTCAGCGGCCGGCGACCAGGCATTCTGGCGATGTTCGTCGAGGATGTGGAACGCGCCGAATGGCTGGCGCTGCGCGAGTTGCTGGAATTGGAGGGCGCCACCCGCCGCTTCCTGACAACGGCCCCGGCGGCGTCGGTGGTGGCGGTTTCCTGCGCCTCCCGGATCGAAATGTTCGGCCTGCCGGACGCCGCGCCGGAGGGTGAACTGCGCTTCCGCAACCAGGCGCATCCGGCGGCACAGCTGGCGGCGCTGGCCCCGGCGGTGCTCTCCTCTCCTTGACCGTTGCAGCCACGGTTCCGCAACGCAACCGTCGGCATTCTGCCACGTTTCCCTGCACGATTAGGGTGGCCGCCGGCGCGACCGGCGGCCTTTGTTGTGCGATGAGGACCGAGCAGGATGACCGAACGGGAATTCCAGGCGAAGCTGGCCGAACTTGACCGTCTGCTGAACGACCCGGATGTGCGCATGGACCCCGACCGGGTCTGGACCCTGCTGGCCGAGATCAGCGCGCAGGAGATGCCGGGGAATGGACGGTAGCCGGACGCTCCGCCTCCGGGCCTGCTATGGCGTCAGCGTTTTGCCCGTCATTCTGAACGCGCAGAACGCCATGGGTCATTGTCTGTAGAGTGGATTTAGGCTCCTGGGCGTTCACGCCCGTCCGCGATCCGCGCTAGCCGTTCAGCCGAGCGGCGATCAGGAATTCCCGATTGCCTTCGGGGCCCAGCAGCGGGCTGGGCTCCACCCCCAGGACATCCCAGCCGGGCAGGCCGGCCCACCAGGCGGCGATGCGGCCGCAGACCTCGCGGTGCACCGCGGCATCGCGCACCACGCCGCCCTTGGCCACCGCCGGCCCCACCTCGAATTGCGGCTTGATCAACGCGCAGGCCCCGGCGCCCGGGGCGCAGAGCGCCAGGGGGGCCGCCAGCACGGTCTGCAGCCCGATGAAGCTGGCATCGCAGACCAGCGCCCCCACCGGCTCCGGCACCTGGGAGGAATCGAGGTAGCGGGCATTAACCCGTTCCAGCACCACCACCCGCGGGTCGTTGCGCAGCTTCCAGGCAAGCTGGCCGTGGCCGACATCCACCGCATAGACCTTCGCCGCGCCGTGGTGCAGCAGCACATCGGTGAAGCCGCCGGTGGAGGCGCCGACATCCAGGCAGACCAGGCCCTGCGGTGAAAGGCCGAAATGCGCCAGGCCATGCGCCAGCTTCACCCCGCCGCGTGAAACCCAGGGATGGTCCTGGCCGCGCACCTCCAGCGGCCGGTCGGCCGGCAGCAGGGCGCCGGCCTTGTCGATACGCTGCTCCCCGGAGAATACCTTGCCGGCCAGGATCAGCGCCTGAGCCTTGCTGCGGCTTTCCACCAGCCCGCGATCAACCAGCAACTGGTCGGCGCGGGCCTTTTCCGGTTTCATCGCCCGCCCGGCGTCAGGCCCGGGCGCTGCGGCTCAGCCCGTCGCCGAAGGCGGCCAGCGCCGCGGCGACGATCTGCGGCGCGTTCAGCCCCGCCTCGTCATACTGCTTCTTCGGGCTGTCGTGGTCGATGTAGCGGTCCGGCAGGCACATCGGGCGGAATTTCAGCCCGCCATCGAGCAGCCCATTCCAGGCTAGGTGCTGCGCCACGAAGCTGCCGAAGCCGCCAACCGAGCCTTCCTCGATGGTGATCAGCACCTCGTGCTCGCGCGCCAGGCGCTCGGTCAGTTCGGCATCCAGCGGCTTGGCGAAGCGGGCATCGGCGACGGTGGTGGAAAGCCCGCGCGCGGTCAGCTCATCGGCCGCCTTCATCGCCTCCCGCAGCCGGGCGCCGTAGGAGAGGATGGCGACCTTGCTGCCTTCCCGCACCACGCGCCCCTTGCCGATCTCCAGCACCGAGCCGCGCGCCGGCAGCTCCACGCCGAAGCCCTCGCCGCGCGGGTAGCGGAAGCCGATCGGGCCGGTATCATGCGCCGCCGCGGTGGCGACCATGTGCATCAGCTCCGCCTCATCACTGGCGGCCATCAGCACGAAATTCGGCAGGCAGCCGAGATAGGCGATGTCGAAGCTGCCCGCATGCGTCGCGCCGTCGGCGCCGACCAGCCCGGCGCGGTCCATGGCGAAGCGCACCGGCAGGTTCTGCAGCGCCACGTCGTGCATCACCTGGTCATAGGCGCGCTGGAGGAAGGTGGAGTAGATGGCGCAGAAGGGCTTCAGCCCCTCCGTCGCCATGCCGGCGGCGAAGGTGACGGCATGCTGCTCCGCGATGCCGACATCGAAGGTCCGCTTCGGGAATTTCTTGCCGAAGGCGTCCAGCCCGGTGCCGGAGGGCATGGCGGCGTTGATCGCCACGATGCGCTCATCGGCCTCGGCCTCGGCGATCAGGGCGTTGGCGAAGACCTTGGTGTAGCTCGGCGGGCCGGGCGGGGCCTTCACCTGCTCCCCGGTGATGACATTGAACTTCACCACGCCGTGGTATTTGTCGGCGCTCGCCTCGGCCGGCGCGTAGCCCTTGCCCTTCTGCGTCACCACATGCAGCAGGATCGGGCCCTGGTGGTCGGTGTCGCGGATGTTGCGCAGCACCGGCAGCAGGTGGTCCAGGTCGTGGCCGTCGATCGGCCCGACATAGTAGAAGCCCAGTTCCTCGAACAGCGTGCCGCCGGTCAGCAACCCGCGGGCATATTCGTCGGCGCGCTTGGCCGCGCGCGCCAGCGGCGCCGGAAAGCGCCGGGCCAGCCGGGCCATCAGGTCCCGCAGGTTGAGGAAGGGGCGGGAGGAGACGACGCGCGACAGATAGGCGCTCATCGCGCCGACCGGCGGCGCGATGGACATGTCGTTGTCGTTCAGGATGACCTGCAGCTTCGACTTGGCCGCGCCGGCATTGTTCATGGCCTCATAGGCCATGCCGGCGCTCATCGCGCCGTCGCCGATGACGGCGATCACATGCCGGTCGTCGCCCTTCAGGTCGCGCGCCACCGCCATGCCGAGCCCGGCCGAGATGGAGGTGGAGGAATGCGCCGCGCCGAAGGGGTCGTATTCGCTCTCGCTGCGCTTGGTGAAGCCGGAAAGCCCGCCCCCCTGGCGCAGGGTGCGGATGCGGTCGCGCCGCCCCGTCAGGATCTTGTGCGGATAGGCCTGGTGGCCGACATCCCAGATCAGCCGGTCGCGCGGCGTCTCGAACACCGCATGCACCGCGACGGTCAGTTCCACCACGCCGAGCGAGGCGCCGAGATGGCCGCCGGTGTGGCTGACCGCGTCGATGGTTTCGGCACGCAACTCGTCGGCCAGTTGCTTCAACTGGTCGCCGGAGAAGTTCCGCATATCGGCCGGGAACCGCACGCGGTCCAGCAGCGGCGTATTACGGGCAGCCGGATTGGCAGGCGACATCAGTTTCTCCGCTCAATCACGAAGTCGGCGAGCGAACGCAGCAGCTCCGCACGATCGCCGAAACCGTCAAGATGACCCTTGGCCTGCGACACCAGGCGTTCGGCCTGCAGCCGGGCGCGTTCGATCCCCAGCAGGGAAACCAGCGTGGCCTTGCCGGCGGCCGCATCCTTGCCGGCGGCCTTGCCGATCTGCTCGGCGGTGGCCGTGGCGTCCAGCAGGTCGTCGGCGATCTGGAAGGCGGCGCCAAGGTCGCGGCCATAGGAAAGCAGCGCGTGGCGCTGCGCCATCGGCGCCTTGCCCAGCACCGCCCCCGCTTCCGCCGAGAATTCGATCAGCTTGCCGGTCTTCAGCGTCTGCAGCCGGCCGATGGCCTGCTCGTCCAGCGGCTTGCCGGCCTGTTCGGCCATCATGTCCAGCATCTGCCCGCCGCACATGCCACGCGGCCCGGCCGCGCGGGAAAGGCAGCGCACCAGCTCGATCCGCACCGCCGGGTCGGGATGGGTGTCGTCATCGGCCAGCACGCAGAAGGCGTGGCACTGCAGGGCGTCGCCGGCCAGGATGGCGGTCGCCTCGTCGAAGGCCCTGTGGTTGGTCGGCTTGCCGCGGCGCAGGTCGTCGTTGTCCATGGCCGGCAGGTCGTCATGGACCAGCGAATAGGCGTGCACCATCTCTATCGCGCCGGCCACGCGCAGCGCGGCCTGGCGGGAGACGCCGAATTGCCGCGCGCCCTCCAGCACCAGAAAGCCGCGCAGCCGCTTGCCGCCGCCGATGGCGGAATAGCGCATCGCCTCGAACAGCCGGGCCTCGGCGCCCTCAACCGGGGGCAGCAGCACGTCCAGTGCCTGGTCTATCTCGGCCGCCGCCGCGGCCATGGCTTCCTGAAGGGTATCGGGGGCGTCCGCCACGCTCGTGCTCATCCGCTACTCGACATCGCGCAGGGTCGGGCCGCCATCGGGGCCGGCGGTGCCCTCCACGATGGCCTGGACCTTCTGCTCGGCCTCGGCCAGCCGGGCCTCGCAATGGCGGCGCAATTCATTGCCCCGCGCGTACAGCTCTATCGCCTGGGCCAGGGCACCCTGCCCGCCTTCCAGCGTCTTCACGATCCGCTCCAATTCCTCAAGGGCCGCCTCGAAACTCATCGTCGCCACCGGTGGTCCCATTGGCGGCCGCGGCGATTGGGCGGCCTGGTCACGGCCCTCGTCCATCCGGGACTCCTCAGTCGAACCCCCACCATACAGGGGCCGGCGCCGCCGAGAAACCAGGGGAGAGCCAGCACGACGGCAAAAAGGCCACAGCCGTTCCCGAAACGCCACAGGCAACCCCGCCGTGATAGCGCGGCGGGATCATGGAAGGGTCAAGGCCCTGGCGGCGCAACGGCCCGAACATGGCGGCGAATCCATCCAGCGTTAGCCGTCATTTGGCGAAGGGAGCCCTCAGGCGCCGCCTGACCCTGCTCGTCCCCCTGGATGGCTTCGCCCTCATCCAAGGGGCGCCGTTCCGGGCACCTACCGGACCAGCCGCCGCAGGATTCCGCCTTCAACCTCTGGGATCACGCCCAGGCGCGCCAGGCTGCGGCCAGCCGGCCCGGGATCGCGGGCCATGCTGCGATCCCGGGCCTTGCGGCTTTCGCCGATCGCGCGGCGTCACGCCCGCAACAGCGCCCGCACATGCGCCGCCGCCGAATTGGCCAGCGCCTCCAGGTCGTAGCCGCCTTCCAGCAGGCTGACCACGCGGCCGCGGCAATGCCGCTCCGCCACGCCGCACAGCGCCCCGGTCACCGCGGCGAAATCGCCCTCCCGCACCCGGAGCTGGGCCAGCGGGTCGGCGGCATGGGCGTCGAAGCCGGCGGAGATGATGACCAGTTCCGGTCCGAAGGCGTCCAGCGCCGGCACCAGCACATCCTGCCAGGCGGCGCGGAAGGCGGCGCCGTCGCTGCCCGGGCGCAGCGGCAGGTTCAGCACGTTGCCGACGCCGTGCTCCCGCGCCTCCCCGGTGCCAGGATAGAGCGGCATCTGGTGGGTGGAGCCGTAGAAGATGCTGGCATCGTCGGCCACGCAGGCCTGGGTGCCATTGCCATGGTGCACGTCGAAATCGAGGATCGCCACCCGCGCCGCGCCATGCGCCGCCTGGGCATGGCGGGCCGCGATGACGGCATTGGAGAAGAGGCAGAAGCCCATCGGCGTGCCGGGCTCGGCATGGTGGCCGGGCGGGCGGATGGCGCAGAAGGCGCGGCGGACCTCGCCCCTCATCACCGCATCCACCGCCGCCACGGCGGCACCGGCGGCGCGCAGCGCGGCCTCGGCGCTGCCATGGCTCATGATGGTGTCGGCATCCAGCGCCAGATGCTCGCCGGGTTCCGGCCGCACCGCCAGGATGGCCTCCACGTAGTGGCGCGGATGGACGCGGCAGAGCTGCTCCATCGTGGCCTGGGGCGCCTCGTCGCGGATGAGGTCGGCGAATTCCTCGCGGTCCAGGGCGCGGAGCACGGCGCGCAGGCGGTCCGGGCATTCCGGGTGGAACTCGCCCGGCTCATGCGCCAGGCAGGCGCGATGGGTGAGCAGCAGCACGCTCATGGAATGCCTCCCTGCGCCGGCCGGGACCGGCGCGCTTCGCGCGCCTGCGTCACGGCGAGGCCCGCTTCTCGAGCACGAAGCGCAGCACCCCGCCCGCTTCCTCGGTGGCGGCCAGCAGGCGATGGCCGGTTTCGGCGCAGAAGGCCGGGAAGTCCTTGAGCGCCGCCCGGTCGGTGGCGAGCACGGTCAGCCGCGCCCCCGGCTCCAGCCCGCGCAGGGCCTTGTTGGCCTTCAGCACGGGCAGCGGGCAGTTCAGCCCCTGCACATCAAGCAGCGTGTCCGACATCGCTCCCGAGTCCAGCACCGGCCGCCCTATACTGCAAGCGGCAGGCGGGGATGGGCATGATCAGAATTGGCGTGGACCTGGGCGGCACCAAGACCGAGATCGCGGCCCTCGGCCCGGATGGCCGGGTGCGGCTGCGCCGCCGCGCGCCCACCCCGCCGGATTACACCGGCGTGATCGGGCTGATCGGCGGCCTGGTGGAAGCGGCCGAGGCCGAGTTGGGGGAGCGCGGGACGGTCGGCATCGGCATCCCCGGCAGCCTCTCCCCGGCCACGGGGCTGGTGCGGGGGGCGAATTCCACCTGGCTGAACGGTGGAAGGCTGGAACAGGATCTCGCGGCGCGGCTCACCCGCCCGGTGCGGCTGGCCAATGACGCGAATTGCCTGGCGCTGAGCGAAGCCGCGGACGGCGCCGGGGCGGGTTTCAGCACGATCTTCGCCGTCATCCTCGGCACCGGCGTCGGCGGGGCGATAGTGGTGAATGGCCGCCTGCTGGAAGGGCGCAACCGCATCGCCGGGGAATGGGGCCACAACCCGCTGCCCTGGATGACGCCCGCGGAACACCCTGGCCCTGCCTGCTGGTGCGGCCAGCGGGGCTGCATCGAGACATTCTGCTGCGGCCCGGCCCTGGCC
>JAEWCI010000133.1 GCA_023390705.1 Pseudomonadota bacterium | reverse complement strand
ACATCGCCACCACCCAGATCTACACCAAGGTGCTGGAGGAAAGGCTGAAGGCGCTGGTCGAGGCGCATCACCCACTGGCGCAGGAAGCCGCGGATTCCTAGCCCCGAAGGCTGAGGCACGCCGCCCCTTCCCCACGCCTTCCCCCTCGGCCCCGTTTCCGCTAGTCCCCCGGCCGGCAAGGGGGCCCGTTGCGCCCCTTCCTGGATTTCGAAAAGCCGATCGCCGAGCTTGAAGGCAAGATCGAGGAGCTTCGCCGCACCACCGATGCGGGCGGCATCGACGTGGCCGAGGAGGTGGCGAAGCTGCGCGACAAGGCGCAGTCCCTGCTGCGCCAGACCTACGCGAAGCTGACGCCCTGGCAGAAGACCCTGGTCGCCCGCCACCCGGACCGCCCGAAATGCCTGGACTACGTCCGCGCGCTGATCGAGGAATGGACGCCCCTGGCTGGCGACCGCGCCTTCGCCGACGACGCCGCCGTGGTGGGCGGGCTCGGCCGCTATCATGGCCGGGCGGTCGCCGTGCTGGGCACCGAGAAGGGCAACGACACCGAAAGCCGGGTGAAGCATAATTTCGGCATGGCGCTGCCCGAGGGCTACCGCAAGGCACGCCGCATCATCGAACTCGCCGGCCGCTTCGGCCTGCCCATCCTCTCCTTCGTTGACACCGCCGGCGCCTTCCCGGGCATCGAGGCCGAGGCGCGAGGCCAGGCGGAAGCCATCGCGCGGTCCATCGAAGCCTGCCTGGAAGCCCCGGTGCCTTTCGTCGCCACCATCATCGGCGAGGGCGGCTCCGGCGGTGCCATCGCCCTGGCCGCCGCCGACCGGGTGCTGATGCTGGAGCACAGCGTCTATTCCGTCATCTCGCCCGAAGGCTGCGCCAGCATTCTCTGGCGCGACGCCGCCCAGGCCCCGACCGCCGCCGAGGCGCTGAAGCTGACCGCCGAGGACCTCCGCCGCCTCGCCCTGGTGGACGCGGTGGTGCCGGAGCCGATGGGCGGCGCCCAGCGCGACCCGGCGGCGGCCATCGCCGCGGTGGACCGCCAGGTGCAGGAGGCGCTGACCCCCCTGCTGGCGCTGGACGGCGCCACGCTGCGCACCCGCCGGCGGGAGAAATTCCTCGAAATGGGACGCAACAGCGTGGTCTGACGGCCACGCCGCCCCACCTTCCCCGGCGATGACCCCGCGCGACACCGCCTCTCCCACCCCCGCTTCCGCAGCCCCTCCGGCCGACGGTTTCCCGCGGATGACCCCGGCGGAGCTGCGCGCGGCCTTCTGGCGGGTCTTCCCGGCGGTGGCGCTGGCCATCATCCTGGGGGCCGCCGACCAGACCATCACCGCCACCGCCCTGCCGGCGATCGGCGCCGAATTCGGCGCGGTGGACCGGGTTTCCTGGGTGGTGGTGGCCTATCTGGTGGCCGCCACCATCGCCGCCCCGGTATTCGGCCGGCTGGCCGACGCTTTCGGCCGCTCGCGCCTGCTGCTGGTGGCACTGGCCATCAACATGGCCGGCAATGTGCTGGCTGGGCTGTCCGGCAGCTTCGAATCGCTGGTGGCGGCGCGGCTGGTGCAGGGCTGCGCCGGCGGCGGCCTGACCACCCTGACCATGGCGCTGATCGGGGAAGCGCTGCCGCCGCGGGAGCGGGGCCGCTTCCAGGCCTATATCGCCAGTTGCTTCGTGCTCGCCTCCTCGCTGGGGCCGGTGGCCGGCGGCTGGCTGACCCAGCACCATGGCTGGCGTTCGGTGTTCTGGGCGGTGTTGCCGCTGTTCGGCATTGCCTTCGCCCTGGCCCTGCGGCTGCCGCGCCGCCGCCCGGCAGGGGCTGGCGCCGGCTTCAGCTTCGACCTGCCGGGCCTGGTGCTGTTCGCCGGCTTCGTCGCCCCCGCGCTGCTGGCGCTTTCGCAGCTGCAGCGGCTTTCCGTCCAGGCGCTGCCGCTGGCGCTGGGCCTGCTGGCGGTGGCGGGGCTGGCGCTGTGGCTGCTGCTGCGGCAGGAACGCCGCGCCTCGCACCCGCTGCTGCCGCTGAAGCTGCTGGCCGATGCCACCATCTGGCGCGTGGACCTGATGACCGGCTGCGTGCACGGCGCCAATATCGCGCTGATCAGCTTCCTGCCGATCTATCTGCAGAGCGTGCGGGGGCTTTCGCCCAGCGAGGCCGGGCTGTTCCTGCTGCCACTCTCGATCGGCGGCTTCTTCGGCGGGCTGCTGGCCGGGCAGATGATGACCCGTACCGGCTTCGCCATGGCGCTGCCCAGCCTCAGCCTGCCGGCCGTGGCGCTGCTGCTGGCCGGCATCGCCCTGACGGCGAACTGGCTGGGCGATGTGCCGCTGGCCCTGCTCTTCGGCTTGGCTTCGATGGGCTACAGCGTCTCCTACCCCGTCTCGCAGATCACCGTGCAGGTGGCGGCGGGGGCGGCGCGGCTGGGGGCGGCGGCGGCTTCCGTGCAGTTCGCCCGGAGCCTTGGGGCGGCACTGGCCACCGCGCTGCTGGGGGCGGTGCTGTTCGGCAGCCTGGCGGCCGGGGACGCACAGGTCGCGGCACTGTTCACCCGGCTGGTGCGGGAA
>JAEWCI010000037.1 GCA_023390705.1 Pseudomonadota bacterium | reverse complement strand
GGACGCCGCCACCCTCGGCCGCCGCGCCGGGGAGAAGGCGGTGGCGCGGCTCAACCCGAACCGGCCCAAGACCGCGAAGCTGCCGGTGGTGTACGACCCGCGCGTGGCGTCCTCGCTGCTCGGGCATCTCGTCGGCGCCATCAACGGCGCCTCGGTGGCGCGCGGCACCAGCTTCCTGCGCGACAGGCTGGGCCAGCGCGTCATGGCCGAAGGCATCGCGGTACTGGACGACCCGACCCGCCGGCGCGGCTTGCGCTCCCGCCCCTTCGACGGCGAAGGCATGGCCGGCGAACGGCGGGAGATCGTGCAGGACGGCGTGCTGACCACCTGGATCCTGGATTGGCGCAGCGCCCGGCAGCTCGGCATGGAAAGCACCGGCCATGCCAGCCGCGGCACCGGCGGCCCGCCCGGCCCGGCGCCGACCAATCTCTGGCTGGCCCCCGGCGGCATGACGCCCGCGGCGCTGATGGCCGATATCCGCGAGGGGCTGTATGTGACCGAACTGATCGGCATGGGGGTGAACGGCGTCACCGGCGACTACAGCCGCGGCGCCGCCGGCTTCATGATCCGCGACGGTGCCCTGGCCGAGCCGGTGAGCGAATTCACCATCGCCGGCAATCTCAAGGACATGCTGCTGCACCTGACCCCGGCGGACGACCTGCAATTCCGCCGTGGCATGGATGCGCCGACGGTGCGCGTCGAGGGCCTGACCCTGGCCGGGGCGTAACGCCGGCAGCCATTGGTGCCGGCCCATCATGGCCGTGGCACCGGGCGCGAACCGCCGGCTCGCCCGGCGGCATGCGAGGAGCATGGCCGGCGGCGGGCGCCCTTCGGCGCCCCGGCATGGATGGGATGCTCAGGCCGCCGGCAGGATTGGCGGGGTGGGGCGGGTCAGGCCGGCACCGGCACCCGGGCCGCCAGCGGCTCCAGCATCGCCTCGATCTGGGTCGGCTGTTCCCATTCCAGCGTTACCGTCACCACGGTGACGCGGCTGCGGAAGGCCGGCGGGATGCGGACGAAATCCTTGCGCGTGGTCACCGGGATGGCGCGGCGGGATTCCGCCTCGGCCAGCAGGTCGCGCAGGTCGCCATCGTCATAGGGGTAGTGGTCGGCGAAGGCCGTGCGCCCGGCCAGGACCGCTCCGGCTTCCTGCAGCGTGGCGAAGAATTTCCGCGGATTGGCGATGCCGCAGAAGGCATAGACCGGCTGGCCTGCCAGCATCTCGGCTTCCGGTCCCGGCTTCAGCCGCGCCCGCAGCACCTTCAGGTCGGGCGGGAGCTGCGCCGCCACCCCGGCCTCGTCCGGGCCGATGATCACCGCCGCCTGGCAGCGCGAGGCGGCGGCCATCACCGGCTCCCGCAGCGGGCCGGCCGGGATGATGCGGCCATTGCCGAAACCGTAGCTGCCATCCACCACCAGCAGCGAGAGGTCCTTGTCCACGCCGGGATTCTGCAGCCCGTCATCCATGACGATGGCCTGCGCCCCGGCGGCCACCGCGGCCTGCGCCCCGGCACCCCGGTCCGCGGCGATCCAGACGGGGCGCTCGGCCGCCAGCAGCAGCGCCTCGTCGCCGACCGCCTGGCTGTCATGCACCGCCGGGTCCACCCGCAGCGGGCCGCGCAGCCTGCCGCCATAGCCGCGCATCAGGAAATGCAGGGCGACACCGCGATTGGCCAGGCGCTGGCCGATATCCCTTGCCACGGTGGTCTTGCCGGCGCCACCGGCGGTGGCGTTGCCGCAGCAGATCACCGGCACCGGCGCGTGCCAGCCATGCCGGGCCATGCGCCGCGCGGTCGTGGCGCCGTAGAGGGCGGCGAGCGGGGAGAGCAGCAGGGGCAGAATCCCTCCACCATCCCCACTCCAGAATTCGGGGGCACGCATCAGGCGGTGACCGATCCCTTCTCGCCGAGCCCCACTCCGGCAAGAGGAGGCTCGGGCAGCATTGCCAGCAGCGCATCCGCGATACGCCCGGGCAGCCCGGCATCGTGCGCGGCGGTCGCAGCGGCGGCTTCAGCCATGGCCTGCGCGCGACCGGAATCCGATAGCACGTCCACCACGCCTGCCGCCAGCGCCGCGGCCAGGTCCGGCCCGGCGATGCGGATGCAGGCCCGGGCGGCTTCCAGCCGCGCCACGATCCCGGCGAAGTTGAACATATGCTCGCCGAGCAGGATGGGGCAGCCGAGCAGCGCCGGTTCCCGCGGGTTCTGCCCGCCATGCGGCACCAGCGAACCACCCACCAGGCAGGCCTGGGCCAGGCGGTAGAACAACCCCAGCTCGCCCAGCGTGTCCGCGACATAGGTGGTGGTTTCCGGCCCCGGCAGCTCCCCGGCGGCGCGCCGGGCAGGGAGGAGGCCGGCGGCGCGGGCGGCTTCCGCCACAGCCGGGCCGCGTGCCGGGTGGCGTGGCACCACCACGGTGAGCAGATCGGGCCAGCGGCCGAGAAGCTGGCGCTGGGCGGCGAAGGCCAGCGCCTCCTCCCCCGGATGGGTGCTGGCGGCCAGGAAGACCGGGCGGCCGGCCAGCAGCGCCGAAAGCCGCGCCAATTCGGCTTCGTCCACCGGCAGGGGCGGGGCGGCGTCCTTTAGGTTGCCGGGGGCCTGGGGAGAGGGCGCGCCGAGCGCCGCCAGCCTTTCGGCATCCGCCGCGCTTTGCGCCAGCACCAGGCGGAAGCTGCCCAGCAACTCCCCGGCCAGGGCGGCGGCATGGTGCCAGCGTTTGGCGGAACGGGCGGAGAGACGGGCATTCACCAGGGCCAGGGGAAGCCCCCGCGCCCGGGCGGCGCGGATCAGGTTCGGCCAAAGCTCCGATTCGACGAGGACGCCGAGATCCGGCCGCCAGCCTTCCAGGAAGCGCGCCGCCCAGCCCGGCACGTCCAGTGGCAGGAAGCGGTGCTGCAGCCTTGCCTGCAATGCCGCCGGCGCGCGCTGCGCCAGCAGCTCGGCGGCGGTGACGGTGCCGGTGGTGACCAGCAGGGAAAGGTCCGGCGCCCGTTCGGCCAGGGCTTCCAGCAGCGGCAATACGGAAAGCGTCTCGCCGACGCTGGCGGCGTGCAGCCAGATGAGCCTGCCCGGCGGCCTGGCGGCACCGGCACCCCGGCGTTCCGCCAGCCGCTCCGGGCGTTCCTTGCCGTAGCGGGCGCGGGCGCGGAGATAGAGCGGCAGCAGCGGCGCCAGGGCCGTGGCGCCGCCCTGCCAGAGCCGGCCTGCGAGGCTCATGCT
>JAEWCI010000026.1 GCA_023390705.1 Pseudomonadota bacterium | reverse complement strand
ATCGTGGACCCGCACCACCACCTGTGGGAGCGCGAGGGCAATCCCTATCTCCTGCCCGACCTGCTGGCCGATCTCGGCACCGGTCACAAGGTGGAGGCGACCGTCTTCATCGAATGCAAGGCGCGCTACCACCAGGGCGGCGACCCGCTGCTGGCGCCGCTGGGCGAAACCGAATTCGCCGCCGCCTGCGGCGCCGCCAATGACCGCGGCGCCGTTGCCGGCATCGTCGGCCATGTGGACCTGCGCGCCGGGGCGCGGGCCGAGGAATTGCTGCGGGCGCAGATCGCCGCCGGCGCCGGCCGCTTCCGCGGCATCCGCCATTCCTCCGCCTGGCACCCGGACCCGGCGGCCAAGGGCTCCTCCACCTCGCCGCCGCCCGGGTTGCTGTTGGCCCCCGATTTCCGCCGTGGCTTCGCCTGCCTGGCGCCACTCGGGCTGAGCTTCGACGCCTGGATGTTCCACACCCAACTGGCCGAACTGCGGGATCTGGCCGATGCCTTCCCCGAAACCACCATCGTGCTGGACCATGTCGGCGGCCCACTGAACATCGGGCCCTATGCCGGCCGGCAAGGCCATGTGATGCGCGAATGGCGCGCGGCGATGCGCAGCCTGACCGAATTCCCCAACATGAACGTGAAGCTGGGCGGCTTCGGCATGCGGCTGTTCAACTGCGCCTGCTACGGCCAGGAATTGCCGCCTTCGTCGGAAGAACTGGCCGCGGCCTGGCGCCCCTATATCGAAACCTGCGTGGAGACCTTCGGCGCCAGCCGCTGCATGTTCGAGAGCAATTTCCCGGTGGACAAGGGCGCCTGCAGCTATGTCGCCCTGTGGAACGCCTACAAGCGTGTCACCGCCGGCTGCACGGCGGAGGAACGCGCCGCCCTCTTCGCCGGCACCGCCCGCCGGGTCTACCGGCTGCCACACTGACCCTTGATCCGAGGACAAGCCATGGGACACATCGCTTCCCGCTACAGCACCGACTGGCCGAGCATCCGCGACCAGGTGAGCCCCGAGGAATGGCAGGCGCGCTGCGACCTCGCGGCCTGCTACCGGCTGGTGGACGCCTACGGCATGACCGACCTGATCTACAACCACATCACGCTGCGCATCCCCGGCACCGAGCACCTGCTCATCAACCTCTACGGCCTGCTCTACAAGGAGATCACGGCGACCTCGCTGGCGAAGATCGATGTCGAGGGCAACATCCTCTGGAAGCCGGATACCGATTACGGCATCAACCGCTCCGGCTTCGTCATCCATGGCGCCATCCACAAGGCGCGGCCGGACGTGGCGGCCGTGCTGCACACCCATACCCGCGCGGGCATGGCCGTTTCCTCCATGAAGTGCGGCCTGCTGCCGATGAGCCAGACCTCCATGCGCTTCGTCGGCCATATCGGCTACCATGGCTATGAAGGCCCGGCCATCGACCTCGCCGAGCGCGAGCGCATCGTCGCCGACCTCGGCCCGCACGATGCGCTCATCATGCGCAACCACGGGCTGCTGACCTGCGGCGCCACCGTGCAGCAGGCCTTCAACACGATGTATCAATTGGAACTGTCCTGCCGCGCCCAGGTGGACGCCATGGCGGCGCGCACCGAACTCACGCTGCCTTCGCAGGAAACGCTGGAAAAGACCGCGCATCTCTACCAGCCCGGCACGCGGCGGCCCTATGGCGTGCTGGAATGGCACGCCATGCTGCGGCTGCTGGAAGCCGAGCAGAAGAACAGCGCCTATCCGCCGTACTGGGTGTAGCGGCCATGCCGTCCCGCCGCTCCATCCTGCTCTCGGCCCCGCTGCTGCTGGCGCAGGCGCCCGAACCCTGGCCGAACCGGCCGATTCGCTTCGTGGTGCCCTTCGCGGCCGGCGGCAACACCGATGCCATGGCCCGGCTGTTCGGGGCCTTCATCTCCCGCCGGCTGGGTCAGCCGGTGGTGGTGGAGAACCGCACCGGCGCCACGGGGGCCATCGGCACCGAAGCCGTCATCCGGTCGCGGCCGGATGGCTACACGCTGCTGCTGGGCAGCCCGGGCTCCATCGTCAATGGCCCGCTGCTGATGGCCAACCCGCGCTACGACACCTTCCGGGACCTTGTGCCGGTGGGCCTGCTCGGCCAGGTGCCAATGGTCATCATCGTGCGGCCGGAGCTGCCCATCCGCTCCCTGGCGGAGCTGGTGAGCGTTTCGAAGGCGCGGCCGGCCGGCATCACCATCGGTACTTCCGGCATCGGCGGCGCCAACCACCTGCCGCTGGAATTGTTCAAGGCCGCCACCGGCGCCAATCTGGTGCATGTGCCCTTCCGCGGCGGCGGGGCGACCCTGCCGGACTTCCTCGCCGGCAACGTGGACGGCATCCTGATCGAGTTGCCGAGCGTCTCCGACCTGCACAAGGATGGCCGCGGCCGCATCCTGGGTGTCGCAGCGCCGAATCGCTCGCCCCTGCTGCCGGAGGTACCGACCTTCATCGAGCAGGGACATGCAAATTTCGTCGCCGCGTCCTTCGTTGGCCTCTTCGCGCCCACGGGCACGCCGGACACGGTGTTGCAGGTGTTGCAGGCGAGCATGCGTGAGGCGGTGGCGGACAGCGAGGTGAAGGCACGCATGCTGGGCTTCGGCGCCGACCTGCCGACGCCGGCGGAACTCACCACGGCCGGTGTGTCGGCCTTCCTGCAAGGCGAGAAGGCCAAGGCGCAGCGCGCCATCGCAATCGCCGGGCTGAAGCCGGAGTAGCCTTCGTACCCTCCCCCGGTTGATGGGGAAGGGTGCACCGCTGGCCTGCAGCGGATTGCGTTCAGAACTGAACACCAATCCGCTGTAGGCTGCTATCTTTTGAGCAGATTCACGCTCCTGGCGTTCACGCCCATCCGCAATCTGCTCTAGCTGACCGTGATGCGGGCTTCCCGCACCACGCGGCCCCATTTTTCCCGTTCCGACTGCACGAAGCTTCGGAATTCCGTCGCGCTCGAAGCAGCAGGGTCGGCTCCTGCTGCCGCCATGCGCTGCCGGACGGCAGGCTGCGCCACGGCCTCCCGCACGGCCGCGTTGAGCTTGTTGATTGCTGCGGCAGGGCTGCGTGCCGGCGCCATGATGCCCCCCCAGGAACTGGCCCGGGCGCCCGGAAGGCCCGCTTCGGCGACCGTCGGCACATCGGGCAGCAGCGGGTGCCGCCTGGAGCCCGTCACCGCAAGCGCGCGGATCCGGCCTTCATTGATCTGCCCGATGGAACTGGCGATCTGATCCACCATGAGCTGGACATTGCCGGCCACCAGATCGTTCATGGCCGGTCCGCTGCCCCGGTAGGGCACATGGAGGAGTTCGATCCCGGCTGCCAGGCGGAAAAGCTCCGTGGCAGCATGCGTGGTTGTTCCGGCACCTGAGGAGGCATAGGCGATCTCGCCAGGCTTCTGCTTCGCGTAGCTGATGAACTCCTGCAGGGTCCTTACAGGGAGACGCTCCGTGACCGCGATGACGAGGTCGGTCGAGAAGGCAAGGGAGACAGGCGCGAAATCCTTGACCGGATCGAACGGCAATTGCGGATAGAGATGCGGCGCGATGGAAAGCAACCCGGTTGTCGCCATCAGGACCGTGTATCCGTCTGCCGCCGCCTTCGCCACTGCCTCCGCGCCGACGAGTCCGCCTGAACCGCTGCGGTTTTCAACAACCATCGGCTGTCCGAGCGTCTGCCCCATGCGCTCGGCCAGAATGCGGGCCGCCACATCGGTCGAACCGCCTGCGGCAAACGGGACAACGATGCGAACCGCCTGTCGCGGCCACTCGTCCGGTCCGGCCGAGCGCCGTTGTGCCATTGCCCGACCGGAAAGGAGAGGCATTGCACCGAGAGAGAATGCAAGGGCGCGACGCGATACGGACATACGGATCTCCCACCACACCGTAGAAGCGCAAAGGATCGCATGCTCGAGCCGCAGCAATAAGGTGCCGACAACCGGCGCCAATCGCAAGCTTTCGTGAGTCCCCTTGTAACGTTCAACGGCATCTTGCGGCCAGTGGAGACATCTGCACTAAGTTATACACCCAGTCCATCACAGGCATTTCGCAGCTTTCGCTTTAGGGCTCGTTCTGGCATGGAGGTTGCGGTGCACAGGCGTCTTCGCAGACAGCACATGGCTGACTGCCCTCAACACCGGGCATTGCGCGAACCAACCGCGCTCCATAAGGGCCTGAAGGATTCTGCCTCCACTGCTCCGAGCATCCCTTTTTTGCTGTCCGTCCGGTCGCTTTTGTCTCACAGTCCTTGGGTTGGGCTTGCTTCCTTCATCCTGATCCTGGCCTTCGATTCAGGAAGGATGGCGCTGGCAGATCCGCTTCCGGGCGATGACAGCAACCGGCATTCTTCGCTTTCGTCGGGCATCGCGCGAACAGCACCGAGGAGCCTGGGCGCTGCCCCGAAGCCTTCCTCGCCGGCGGATCAGCCATTCGAAATCGCGCAGGGCGGCACTTCGGCGATGCTCCCCACACTGGTATTGCCGCCCGCCACGGCGACCGAACCGCCGATGTTCGCGTCCATCATGCAGATGGCCGATTCAGCCATGGTGCGCGGTGATATCATGCGGGCGCGCGCCCTGTATGAACGCGCCGCGGCAATCCACCCGACCTCCACGGCAGCATGCATCCTGGCAGGCAAGACCTATGATCCGAACATCCTGCCGCGGTTCGGCGGTGATCCCAGCTTCGCCGACATTGCCCGGGCAAGGGAGTGGTACGAGCGGGCGCGCGCGCTCGGTGATCCTCATGCTGCGGCCCTGCTCGCATCCCTGCGGTAGAGCGCCCGGCACGCTGTCAAGAAGGCCCAAGGGAGCAGATTGATGGACCGACGCTTCTTTCTTGGCGGCCTCGCCGCCGGTGCGGTTGCACCGATTGCGGCCAGGGCCCAGCCGGCGCCGAACCCGGTCGCCGCCGCCAATGCCAATGTCATTGGCGTCATCGCCGGCGGTCTGGACGGCACATACACGCGCTTCGCAGCGGATCTTGCCGCCGTACTGGATGGCGTTGACGGCCTTCGCATCCTTCCCATCCTCGGCAAAGGCTCGCTCGGCAACCTCAGCGATCTGCTCTACCTGCGCGGCATCGATATCGCGATCGTGCAGTCCGATGTGCTTGCCGCCGCCGCCCAGCAAAGGCTGTTCCCGGGACTTGCGCAGCAGGTCCACTACATCGCCAAGCTGTACGACGAGGAGGTCCATGTCTTCGCCCGGCCGGACATGGAGCAGCTTTCCGACCTTGCGGACCAGTTGGTCAGCATGGACAATCCAGGCTCCGGCACCGCGATGACGGCGACACTGCTGTTCTCGCATCTCGGGATCCCGGTCAGGCCCGTCTATTATCCGACCGTCGATGCGACGGAGAAGCTTCGGCGCGGCGATATCGCCGCCATGGTCCGCGTTACGGGCAAGCCGGCGCGCTTCACGACACCACTTGCCGAAGGCACGCGCCTTCTCTCCATTCCGCTCTCTCCCGCCCTTCTGGAAACCTATCTGCCGGCAAGCTTCACTTCGGCCGATTACCCAGCCCTGATTCCAGCAGGACAGACGGTTGACACCGTGGCGGTCGGAGCAGTCCTGGCCGCGTACAACCACCAGGTGGCAGACCGGCGTGACCGGGTTGTGCGCTTTGCCCGGGCATTGTCCCTGAAGCGCGAGGCATTCTCCCAGCCGCCACGTCATCCCAAATGGCGTGAAGTGAATCTTGCTGCTTCCGTGCCGGGCTGGACGCGTTTCGGAAGCCAGCCCTCACGCCCGGCACCACAGCCGCAGCCACGCCGTTCGCGCTTTACGCCGGAAAGCAACGCGGGATAAGGGACCGGGCCGGACAAAACGACGCACTCGACCCGGCCTGATCCGCATCGTGCCACCCGGGCCGCCTACTTGGCTATCACGCAGGAGCGGTGCTTCCCGGCAGGCTCCACTGCCTTGCCGTCACGGAATCGCTTGGGCCGATGCGTGCCGGCACGGTCGAGATCGGTGACGTCTTGGGCCAGTATGAGACCGCCGAGCCGAAGTCCTGACCTGCGGCCGGCACAGCCGGCC
>JAEWCI010000524.1 GCA_023390705.1 Pseudomonadota bacterium | reverse complement strand
GCGCAAGCCAAGCCGCCGGATGGCGGCGCCGGCGCCTGAGGCCAGAAGAAACGCGGCCCGCCAGGGCCGAGCGCCCGAACGGGCGCCGCGCCCTGTGGCGCGCAAGCCAAGCCGCCGGATGGCGGCGCCGGCGCCTGAGGCCCCTAAATATGCAAGGCCCTGCCATCCACCGCCAGCGCGGCTTCCTTCACCGCCTCGTTCAGGCTGGGATGGGCGTGGCAGGTGCGGGCGACATCCTCGGCGCTGGCGCCGAATTCGATGGCGGTGACGAGCTCGGCGATCAGCGTGCCGGCATCCGGGCCGAGGATATGCGCGCCCAGTACCCGGTCGGTCTTTTTGTCCGCGAGGATCTTCACGAAGCCATCCATGTCGCCCATGGCGCGGGCGCGGCCATTGGCGGTGAAGGGGAATTTGCCCACGCGGTATTCCACGCCGGCCTCCTTCAGCTCCTCCTCGGTGGCGCCCACCGCGGCGACTTCCGGCCAGGTGTAGACCACGCCCGGGATGGCGCCGTAATTCACATGGCCCTTCTGGCCGGCCAGCATCTCGGCCAGGGCCACGCCCTCCTCCTCGGCCTTGTGGGCCAGCATGGCGCCGGCGATGCAGTCGCCGATGGCGTAGATGCCGGGGATGTTGGTGGCGTAGTGCCCATCCACCTTCACCCGGCCGCGCTCGTCCAGTTCCACGCCCACCGCATCCAGCCCCAGCCCTTCCACATAGGGGCGGCGGCCGATCGAGAGCAGCACCACATCGGCCTTGATCTCCTCGGCCGCGCCGCCGGCGGCGGGTTCCACCGTCAGGGTCACGCCCTCGGCGCCCTTCACCGCGCCGGTGACCTTGGATTTCAGGCGGAATTTGAAGCCCTGCTTCGTCAGCACCCGCTCGAACTGCCGGGCGATCTCGGCATCCATGCCGGGCACCAGCCGGTCGAGGAATTCGATGACCGTCACCTGCGCCCCCAGCCGGCGCCAGACGCTGCCCAGTTCCAGCCCGATGACGCCGCCGCCGATCACCACCAGATGGCCGGGCACTTTCTCCAGCTCCAGCGCGCCGGTGGAGGTGACGATTTGCTTCTCGTCCACCTCCACCCCGCGCAGCGGCGTGCTTTCGCTGCCGGTGGCGATGATAATGTGCTTTGCCTCGTATGCCTGGCCGGCGACTTCCACCTTGCCCGGCGCGGTGATGCGGCCTTCGCCCTTCAGCCAGGTGACCTTGTTCTTCCGGAACAGGAATTCCACGCCCTTGACATTGGCGCCCACCACTTCGCCCTTGCGCGCCTGCATGCGCGCAAGGTCCAGCTTCACGCCTTCCAGCAGCACGCCATGGTCGGCCAGCTTGTGGTTGGCTTCCTCGAAATGCTCGGAGGATTGCAGCAGCGCCTTGGAGGGGATGCAGCCGATGTTGAGGCAGGTGCCGCCCAGGGTCTCGCGCTTCTCCACGCAGGCCACCTTCATGCCGAGCTGCGCCGCGCGGAGAGCGCAGACATAGCCGCCGGGGCCGGCACCGATGACGATGACGTCGAAACTCTCGGGCATGGGCGAATTTTCCTAACCGCGAAATTTCGGGCGGAAGGTGGCGCCTGGTGGCGGCGCGGGCAAGGGTTGTCTTGGGGCAGTCCTGGCCGTACTCCCCGGCAGGGTGGCTGCCCTGCAGGCTTTCCGGCGTGCCTGGCGTGGCCGGAAGCCTACTACTCGGCCAGGGTGTCGGAAGAGTGGCGCCGCCGATCGCCCGGATGCCGCGCCGCCGGCCGGTGACGTCATCCCAGGGCCAGGCGGGAATGGCCGGGAAGCTGTCCATCGGCGGGCCTCCCGGCCTTTGCCGCAACGCGCCCGGGCGCTCGACGCCTCCGAAAGGTTTCCGTGGCAATTCCACGGCCCACCCTGCCAAGCTGCGTCCCAGCCGGACGACAAGACAACCGGATGACAAGACAATCGGCACTGGGAGGCCAAGACATGAAGCATCGGAAGTACCCTTCGCCATCGGGGGGCAGCCCGCTCCTGCCGCGCCGCGGCGTGCTGGGGCTGGCCGCCGGGCTGGCGGCGCCGGCGCTGGACCGTGGCGGCTGGATCGCCCGGGCACGGGCGCAGGAACGCTTCCCGGACCGCCCGATACGGCTGATCGTGCCCTGGGCGGCCGGCTCCTCCTCCGACGTGCAGATGCGTTCCCTGGCCGATGTGGCGCAGGGCATCCTGGGTCAGTCGGTGGTGGTGGAGAACCGCGCCGGCGCCGCCGGCACCATCCATTCCCAGGCGCTCGCCACCGCCCGGCCGGATGGCTACACGCTGGGGCAGATGCATCTCGGCGTGATCCGCCGGCCCTTCCTGCTGCGCAATGCCGGCTGGAACGCGGTGACCGACTTCACCCACATCATCCGGCTCTGCGGCTGGGTGCTGGGGGTGGCGATCAAGGCCGACCGGCCCTGGAAGACCTGGCGCGACTACATCGAACATGCCCGGGCCAATCCCGGCAGGGTCAGCTACTCCACCAGCGGCATCGCCACCACCAACCACCTGGCCATGGAGGACTTGGCCCGGCGCGAGCGGATCGAGCTGGTGCATGTGCCATTCCGCGGCTCCTCGGAAGGCGTCACCGCGGTGCTGGCCGGCCAGGTGGACAGCATCGCCGATGCCTCCACCTGGGCGCCCCTGGTCGAGACCGGGCAGATGCGCGCGCTTTCGGTCTGGACCGCGGAGCGCCTGGCGCGGCTGCCGGATGTGCCGACGCTGAAGGACCTCGGCTACGACATGGTGGTCAGCACCGCCTATGGCATTTCCGGCCCGAAGGGGATCGACCCGGCGATCGTCGGCATCCTGCACGGTGCCTTCAAGGCGGCGCTCTTCAGCCAGGCCAATGCCGTAGTGCGGGCGCAATTCGACATGCCGGCGGACTATCTGGACAGCGAATCCTTCGCCAGCTTCATCGCGCAGCGTGCCGAATACGAACAGGCCATGGTGCAGCGCCTCGGGCTCAGGCTGGATTGAGCTGCCTGGCACGCCGGAGGGCCGCGCGGCCCGGAGCCGTGCCCGAAAGGGGCCATTCACAAAGGGGCCGTCCGCACGTGAATTGGCCGGCAGGATGAAAGGCGGGCGGCGGCCGGGCGGACAATCCCTGCCGCCGGAACCGGTGTGCCTCGGATGCCCGGCCGTGGCACCGCCCTGGCGGCAGGCCGCCTGCCGGCGGGTGGCTGACCTCCCGGCGATCCTTTAGAATGGTGCAGCAGCCTGCCCTGGAGAGTTCCCGCCCGATGTCCCGCCTGCCCGGTTCGCTTGCCGCCCTTGCCATGATCCTGTCCTGCGTCGCGGCTGCCACGGCTGTGGCGCAGAGCATGGGCAGCTGGCGCGGCCAGCCAGGGGCCGCCCTGGGCCGGGGTGGCGGAGGCGGGCGGGTGGTGGAGCAGCCGCCGCCCCTGGCCAACCCTCCCGCCCCCGATG
>JAEWCI010000050.1 GCA_023390705.1 Pseudomonadota bacterium | reverse complement strand
CGCGTCCCAGCCATGGGCGGCGCCGTGCGCGCGGATCGCCGCGGTGTCCCAGTCGCGGCCGAAAGCCGCGATGATCGCTTCCAGCAGCGCGGCGTCGTCGTCCGGGTCATCCACGATCAAGCCGGCGAAATCCGGCAGCATGGCGGGGACGTGCCCGACCCGTGTCGCCACCACGGGCTTGCCGCAGGCCATGGCCTCCAGCACCACGTTCGGGCAGCCTTCGTGGTCGCTCGCCAGGACGAAGACATCCGCCGCGCTCAGCCAGGCGGCGACCATGTCGGGCGGCTGGCCGCCGGCCAGGAACACGCGGTCCTCAAGCCCGAGCCTTGCTACCTGGCGCCTGATCTCCGGCAGGTTGGTCCGCGCCGCTCCGGGGGCGCCGACCAATGCGAAGGCAAGGTCGGGCAGGCGCTCGATCGCGCGCGGGAGGACGCGCAGGACCCTGTGGAATCCCTTCCGGCGGGAGATGTGGCCGACCGACACCAGGAGCCGCCCGTTCCACCGGCAGCCGACCTCGCGGCGTGCCTCGGCAACCGGACGCGGCCGGAAGCGCTCGGCATCAACGCCGTTGGGGCTTACCGCGATCCTGGCACGCGGCCGGGCCGCGCGCAGCCGGCCGGCAAGCGCCTCGGACACCGCCAGCAGGCCGTCCGCCTGGCGGATGGCCCAGTCGGCGACGCGCCTCCGCGCGGGATTGCGCGAGAGGCGGGGAAGGCTGCCGCGCTCAGTGATGACGACCGGGCGGCGGAACCACTTGCCCAGGAGCACCGCCGCGCAGCCATCGGGATAGGCGAAGTGTGCGTCTATGAGGTCGAAGCCGAACTCGCGCTCAAGCCGCGCGACCGTGGGGTAGGCCGACAGGGCCAGGAAGAGCCCGTCCAGGAATTTGAGCGCCCCCGGCAGATACCAGAACCGAGGGTGCCCCACCCGGAGCCCGGCGCCCTCCTCTTCAAGCCCTGGCCGCGGGCGTGCCGCAAGCCAGGGCACCGGGGCCAGCACGCGCAGATCGGCATAGGCCGCCAAGCGCCTGACCCGCTCCTGCACGAAGAGGCCATGCAGCGGTTGATCGGGGTTGGGAAAGGTGGTGCTGAAGACCAGCACCTTGAGGCGGGAGGACGGCGCGTCCGGCGGTCCGGGTGGCCGGATGGTGCCGGCCGCGGACGCCCCTTCAGGATCGCGGCCCTCTATGGACACGGGGCAACCCTTGCCTTTGGCCGCGCATGCCTGCCTGTGGAGTTCTGCCGCCCTTGGAATGCTGCGCGCGATGATGGTGGCCGGAAACCGTGGGTGATCGCGGCCACCCTTGCTGCCCAGCGGGTGACTGTCGTCACCTGCGAACTCCGGGGCGGCTGATGGTCGTCACCACAGCCTGGCGTGGACACGGCGCAACCGACGCCGTGGGGGACCGCCATTGATCGTCGCGCGGCGTGTCTGCGTGATGAAGCGACCGCCGGACAGGCTGCGGATACCCTCATCCTCGCCCGGAGGTCCGGCGCTTCGTGTCGCGCGGGCACTCAACCCGCTGCGTTCCTGCCGGGGAGCGTGGAAGCCAGCATAAGTGCGGCATTCGCCCCATCCGCCAAAGCCTGCCGCATCGCAACGCCCGCTCCCGTTTATTTCGGCCGATCATTGCCGATCCGAGATTGCGTTGCATCACACACATGAGTGCGTTCCGGAGCAGAAAAAGAGACATCCAGGGCCGCCGCCCAATTTCGCTCTTTTCGCCGAGGACGATCCGCAGCCTTCGCCATCCCGCAGCCACGCCATCCGCGCCCCGAAAGCAGCTTGCCCGAATGATCGGGGCGACCATGCGCTATCAAGCCTGGATTGCCGAATCCGAAAGGCTATTCATCCTGCTGGAGGAACAGGGGAGCGGAGGAGACCCGTGCACTTGCCTTTCACGAAGCAGAGGCCCTCGCCAGGGTTTGGCGGGAGTGGCCCTGGAAGAATGACGAACCCGCTCCCGTCCGCAGCCGGGACCGGTGCGGAAGCGGCATGCGCGCGAAGCCGGCGCAGCGGGGGCATGGGGTGATCGAAGCCCGCGTTGCAAAGCTCGTCATGGTGGCGTCGCTGGCCGCCTTCGCCCTGATGGTGGCCTACGGCAACATCGCCGACTATGGCGCCAATTTCGAATTCGTGCGGCACGTCCTCAGCATGGACACGGTCTTCCCGGGCAACGCCCTGGCGCACCGCGCCATCACTGCCCCGGGACTCTGGCACGCGGCCTACTGGGCGATCATCACGGGCGAATCCCTGACGGGTCTGGCCTTCGCGGCAGGCGCGGTAGAGATGGCCCGCAACCTGCGCGCGGATGCGGGCCGCTTCCAACTCAGCAAGCGTTTTGTCTATATCGGCGCCGCCCTGGCCTTCCTTGTCTGGTTCTTCGGCTTCATGGTGGTCGGTGGCGAGTGGTTTGCGATGTGGCAGTCGCGGGAATGGAATGGCCAGCAGGCGGCTTTCCGCTTCTACGTGACTGTCCTGGGCGTGCTCCTCTTCGTCGCCCAACGCGACGGCGTGGATTAGGGGCTGGGGACAAAACCGCCTGACCTGTCTGATGCAGATGATGGCGCAGGCTAGTGTGGTGAGGGCGAGATGGACGTCGGCACGGCGCTCGTGGCGGATGGCGAGGCGGCGGAACTGGGCGAGCCAGGCGAGGGTGCGTTCCACTTTCCAGCGGTGTCGCCCCAGCCGCTCGCTGCTGTCGGTGCCGCGCCGGGCGATGCGCGGGACGATGCCGCGGGCGCGGCACTCACGGTGGCATCGGCGATGGTCATAGAGCCCATCGACGAACATCTATTGAGTTTTTAGTGGCTTGCTGAAGAATCCCTGCGGGCAGTGGTGGGGGGGCCTGCGATGTGGACGGCGGCGGATCGGGAGCGGTACGGCCGTGACGGGCTGCGCTACCCGAGCGATCTGACGGATGCCGAGTGGGCGCTGATCGCGCCGCTGATCCGGCCCGCCAAGCACGGCGGGCGCCGTCGGTCGGTGGAT
>JAEWCI010000470.1 GCA_023390705.1 Pseudomonadota bacterium | reverse complement strand
ACCTGCACCCCCTCCCCTGCGGGCTCCCGTTCCCTGATGCACCATGCGGAGATAGCCATGGTACCCATCCGTGCCGGCGTCGCGCTGCGGCGCAAGCTGATGGTCGCGACCGTCGCCTTCCTCACCGTGGTTGACCTGTTCGCCATGCAGGCGCTGCTGCCATCGCTTGCCGCTCATTATGCCGTCAGCCCGGCGGCCATGGGCCTTGCCGTGAATGCCTGCACGCTTGGCATGGCCATATCCAGCCTGGCGGTCGCGCTGGGGAGCCGATATATCGGCCGCCGGCAGGGAATACTGGCGAGCCTGATGCTCCTGGCCGTTCCCACCGGCCTGCTCGCCAGCGCGCCGGATCTTGCAGCCTTCGCGGCACTGCGCATGGCGCAGGGGATGTTCATGGCCGCGGCCTTCACCCTGACGCTCGCGCATCTTGGCGAACACTGCACCGCGCAGGAAGCTGCCGGTGCCTTCGCCGCCTATATCACGGGCAATGTCGCCAGCAACCTCATCGGCCGGCTGATGGCAGCGGGGATGGCACAGCATCTCGGGCTCGCGGGTGGGTTCTACGGCTTCGCCCTGCTGAATTGCCTGGGTGCCGCCTTCGCCTTCGTGACGTTGCTGCGCCGGCCGGCGATGCCGGCCCCGGAAAGGGCGGCCGTGGCCGCTCCGCCAGCCTGGCGGCACCATCTGCATAGACCTGAACTGCGTGCCGGATTCGGCATCGGCTTCTGCATATTATTCGCGTTCATCGGCACCTTCAGCTATGTAAACTTCGTCCTGGTGCGACCGCCCTTCTCCCTCGGCCCGATGCAGCTTGGCCTCGTGTACCTGGTGTTCCTGCCCTCGGTGGTGAGCACCCCCCTGGCGGCATGGGCGGCGACCCTGTGGAGCATACGGGCCGCATTGCTTGCCGCCTTCACGATGGCCGCACTTGGCTTGCCGCTTCTGCTGGTTCCGGCACTCCCGGCCGTGCTCGCAGGGCTTGCATTGGTGGCCGCCGGCAGCTTCCTGGCCCAGGCGCTCGCCACGGGGTATGTCGGCCGGATCGCGCAGCAGGATCGGACGGCGGCGAGTGGCCTCTATCTGGCCTGCTACTTCGGCGGCGGCCTGGTCGGCAGCGCGGTGCTGGGGCAGTTGTTCGAGGTCTTCGGCTGGACGGGGTGCGTGACCGGGATCAGCCTGGCCTTTGCGGCCGCATCCGTCCTGGCACTGCGATGCCAGGAGAGCCCTGCGACTGTCTCGATGCCGGTGGTTCTTGGGAGACCTTCTGCCTGATGGCGGCAGCCCTCGTGCCAGTTCCATGAGGCCCAGCTTCAGCGAGTCACGAATCCGCCTCTCATGTGTTTTCGTTAAGGAGACAGGAACCCGGCTTCGCCTCGCGCCTTGAAGATGGAAAGAGAGGAGGGAGTCATGCCCTGGAGAAAGCCGAGGGTGATCGAGATTTCCCTGGCCATGGAAATCAACGGCTATGTGAGTGCGCGGCTCGGCTGAGGCCGGTGTCCGGGCCTGGGAACATCAATCCTCGGGCACCGGCCTGCGCGTCATAGTGCTCGGCTCCGCTGCGGGCGGCAGCTTCCCACAGTGGAACTCCGCCGGGCCGGGATGCCGGCGCGCCCGTGCAGGCGACCCGGCGGCCCGCCCGCGAAACGGAGCGTCGCTGGCGGTTTCCGCGGATGGCGAACGCTGGGTATTGTTCAACGCCTCTCCCGATCTTCGCGCGCAGGTGGAAGCGACTGCGGTGCTGCATCCCAGGCCGCCGCGCGGGGCAGTGCGTCATTCTCCCATAGCCTCGGTGGTACTGACCGGTGCCGAGGTTGACAGCATCGCCGGCCTGCTGGTGCTGCGGGAGCAGCACGCATTTGCCCTCTATGCCAGCCAGGCGACACTCGCCGTCCTTGCCGGCAACCCGATCTTCGGCGTGCTGCGGCCGGCACTGGTGCCACGCCGTGCCCTGACGATGGAAATGCCGGTCGAACTGGCCGATGCCGAAGGGGTGCCACTCGGGCTGCGGTTGCGGGCCTTTCCCGTTCCCGGCAAGCCGCCGCTGTTTGCCGAGGGCACAAAGCCGGATGACCCGGACCAGGCCATCGGCCTCCAGGTCTCCGCAGCCGGTGGCCCGGCGCTGTTCTTCATCCCCGGCTGTGCCGCGATGACGCCTGCCCTGCGCGAAGCGCTGCGCGGCGCCGCCTGCGTGCTGTTCGATGGCACGCTCTGGCGCGACGACGAGATGCTGCGCTGCGGCGCCGGCACGAAGACCGGCCAGCGCATGGGCCATATGAGCATCTCCGGGCCCGAGGGCACGCTGGCTGCCTTCGCGGATCTGGGTGTGCGCCGCCGCATCCTGATCCACCTGAACAACACCAACCCGGTGCTCCTGACCGACAGCCCCGAACACGCGGCCGTGCGGGCGGCAGGCTGGGAAGTGGCGGAGGATGGCATGGAGATCCGGCTGTGAGGGAAGCGGAAGCCCTGCCCGCAGGGGAATTCGAACGGCAGCTTCGCGCCATAGGGGAGGAACGCTATCACGACCGGCATCCCTTCCATCGCCTGCTGCATGGCGGAGGGCTGAACAAGGGCCAAGTCCAGGCCTGGGCGCTCAACCGCTACTACTACCAGGCACGCATCCCGGCGAAGGATGCTTCCCTGCTCGCGCGGCTGCCAACATCCGAACTGCGCCGCGAATGGCGCCGCCGCCTGGAGGACCACGATGGCGACGGCATCCGGCCCGGAGGCGTCGAACGCTGGCTGGTGCTGACCGATGGGCTGGGCTTGGCGCGGGAGGATGTAACCTCGCTCCGCCTCCTGCTGCCGGGCACCCGTTTTGCGGTGGATGCCTATGTGGAATTCGTGCGCTCGCGCTCGGTACTGGAAGCCATCGCCTCCTCGCTGACAGAGATGTTTTCACCGACCATCATCTCGGAACGGGTCGCCGGCATGCTGCGGCATTATGATTTCGTCAGCCGGGAGACCCTTGCCTATTTCACGCCGCGGCTGGACCAGGCGCCGCAGGATGTGGCCTTCGCGCTCGGCTATGTGCTGCGCGAAGCCCGGACACGTGAGCAGCAGGAACAGGTCATGGCGGCGCTGCGCTTCAAATGCGACCTGCTCTGGGCACAGTTGGACGCGCTGCATTTCGCCTATGTCGAACCCGGGCTGCCGCCACCCGGTGCCTTCCGGCCATGATCGAGGGCACCAGCCGTCCACGCCTGGCCGCCGGCGTGCGGCTGCAGGAGGACAAGGTGCGCGGTCGGTGGGTGGTGCAGGCACCGGAGCGCATGATCGTCCCCGACGACATCGCGCTTGCCATACTGTACCTGCTGGATGGCGAGCGGAGCCTGGATGCGGTGGTGGATGAACTGGCCGGCCGCTATGCCGCCCCTCGGCAGGAGATCGCGGCGGATGTGACCGCCATGCTGGAAGAGCTGGCGGCCAAGGGGATCGTGACATGGTGATCGCGCCGCCCCTCGCCCTGCTGGCCGAACTGACTCATCGTTGCCCGCTGCGTTGTCCCTACTGTTCCAACCCGGTCGAATTGGTCGCGGCGCGGCAGGAACTGGCAACGGCGGAATGGGCCGATATCTTCCGGCAGGCCGCGGCGCTCGGCTGCCTTCAGGTGCATCTCTCGGGCGGCGAGCCGACCGCGCGGCGCGATATCCTCGCCCTTGTGCGTGCCGCCGCCGAGGCGGGCCTCTACACCAACCTCATCACCGCCGGGCTAATGCCGGAAGCCATGCCGGAAGCGCTGGCCGCGGCCGGGCTCGACCACCTGCAGCTATCGTTTCAGGATGCCGAGGCAGAGGCAGCCGACCGGATTGCCGGGCGTGCCGGCGCGCATCGGCGGAAGCTGGCGACGGCGCGGCGTGTTGTCGCCGCCGGCGTGCCGCTGACGGTGAAGCTGGTGGTGCACCGGCAGAACCTGGACCGCCTGCCGGGGTTGATCGCGCTTGCCCTGGAAC
>JAEWCI010000410.1 GCA_023390705.1 Pseudomonadota bacterium | reverse complement strand
TCATCGCCTTCACCCGCTTCGGCGGCGGCAGCTTCGCCATCGGCGTGATGCGGCCGGATGGCTCGGGCGAGCGCATCCTCTCCGAAGGCTGGCAGATGGAAGGCCCGACCTTCGCGCCGAATGGCCGGGTGATGATGTATTTCCGCGAAAGCCCGGCGCGGGATTCGCGCGGCAACGGCTATTCCGCGCGGCTGGCCAGCATCGACATCGCCGGCTTCAACGAAAGGCAGATCGCCACGCCGACCGATGCCAGCGACCCCTCCTGGTCGCCCCTGCTGAGCTGATCGGAGCCGGGGAAGGCTAGCCTGCGATCGCCCTGAGTGGAAATACTCAGGGCGTGAATCGCCGGCTCGACGAAAGCGAGAGCCGGGTTGGCCTGACGGCAGTCAGGGCAACACGGGTCTATGCCTTCCCCACCACGCTCTCGAAAACCAGCATGCGGCGGCCGCGATAGGTGAAGGCGTCGCATTCGCGCATGCCGATATCGGCCAGCACGGCGCGGGAGGCGTGGTTTTCCTCCCAGGCAACGGCGATGATGCGCTTCAGCCCGGCGCGATGGCCGAATTCCAGCCCGGCCTTCGCCGCTTCCCGCGCATAGCCCTGGCCGCGGCATTCCGGCCAGAGCGCGAAGCGCATCGCCACGCCGCGGCCATCCGGCCTTTCCATCAACCCGGCGATGCCCAGGAACTCCCCGGTTCCGGTCAGGTAGACGCACCAGGTGCCGTAGCCGCGCACCCGCCAGAACTCGATATCGTCCTCCAGCTCCTCGCGCGTCCGCTCCTCGGTGCGGACGCCGTGCAGCATGAGGGAGAAGACCCGCTCATCGCCCTTCAGCCGGATCAGGTCCGGCAGGTTCTCCTTGCCGGGCGGGACAAGGGTGAGCCGCGCCGTGCGCACCAGGCGCCCCGGCAGCGGCACCACATGCGGCCGCATGGCCCTACCGGGTCAGCGGCTTGTACTTGATCCGGTGCGGCTGGTCGTCCGCGGCGCCCAGCCGGCGGTGCTTGTCGGCCTCATAGGCTTCGTAATTGCCCTCGAACCATTCGACATGGCTGTCACCCTCGAAGGCCAGGATATGCGTGGCGAGCCGGTCGAGGAACCAGCGGTCGTGGCTGATGACCACGGCGCAGCCGGCGAACTCCTCCAGCGCGTCTTCCAGGGCGCGCAGCGTGTCGATGTCGAGGTCGTTGGTGGGTTCGTCGAGCAGCAGCACGTTGTGCTCCCGCTTCAGCATCTTGGCCAGGTGCACGCGGTTGCGCTCGCCGCCCGAAAGCTGGCCGACGCGCTTCTGCTGGTCGGTGCCGCGGAAGTTGAAGGCCGCCACATAGGCGCGGCTGGCGATGCTGCGCTTGCCGATGGTGATCTGGTCCATGCCGTCCGAGATTTCCTGCCAGACGGTCTTGTCGTCGTCGAGGCTGTCGCGGCTCTGGTCCACATAGCCGAGCTTCACGGTGTCGCCGACCACCAGGCTGCCGCCATCGGGCTGCTCGACGCCGGTGATCATCTTGAACAGGGTGGACTTGCCGGCGCCGTTCGGGCCGATGATGCCGACGATGCCGCCGGGCGGCAGCTTGAAGTCGAGATCCTCGATCAGCAGGCGGTTGCCGTAGCCCTTGCGCAGCTTCTCGGCGACGATGACGGTATTGCCCAGGCGCGGCGCGGGGGGGATGACGATCTCGGCCTCGCCCGGTGCCCTCTCCTGGCTCTTCGCCAGCAACTCCTCATAGGCGGCGATGCGGGCCTTGCTCTTGGCCTGGCGGGCGGCGGGGCTGCGGCCCATCCATTCCTGCTCCTTGGCGAGTTGGCGCTGCCGGGCGCTCTCCTCGCGCTCCTCCTGCGCCATGCGCTTGCGCTTCTGCTCCAGATAGGCGGAGTAGTTGCCCTCGTAAGGGAAGCCGCGGCCGCGATCGACTTCCAGGATCCAGTTCGTGACGTTGTCCAGGAAGTAGCGGTCATGGGTGACGATCAGCACCGCCCCCGGGTACTCCTTCAGCGTCTGCTCCAGCCAGGCGACGCTTTCGGCATCGAGGTGGTTGGTCGGCTCGTCCAGCAGCAGCAGGTCGGGCTTTTCCAGCAGCAGCTTGCACAGCGCCACGCGCCGCTTCTCGCCGCCGGAAAGATGCGTCACCGGGCTGTCCGCCGGCGGGCAGCGCAGGGCATCGAGCGCGATCTCGATGCTGCGGTCGATCTCCCAGCCGCCGGCCGCGTCGATCTTCTCCTGCAACTCGCCCTGTTCGGCGAGGAGATCGTTCATCTCCTCCTCCGACATCTCCTCGGCGAATTTCATCGAGATCTCGTTGAAGCGTTCGAGCTGGGCGGAAAGCTCGCCGAAGGCTTCGCGGACATTCTCGCCCACGGTCTTGTCCGGGTTGAGGTGCGGCTCCTGCGGGAGATAGCCGACCTTGGCGCCCTCGGCCGCCCAGGCCTCACCGCCGAATTCCTTGTCCTGCCCGGCCATGATGCGCATCAGCGTGGACTTGCCGGCACCGTTGGGGCCGAGCACGCCGATCTTGGCATACGGCAGCAAGGAGAGGGTGATGCCCATGAAGACCTCACGCCCGCCCGGATAGGACTTGGTGAGGTTCTTCATGACATAGACGTACTGGTAGGCGGCCATTTACGAATTTCCTGGGGGCGCTGTTCGGGCGGTGTTCTACCGGACGGGCGGAGGGGCTTCAATCGCGCGACCCGGACCGGCCGCCTGCCGGTTCAATCCAGCATCGCCTCGCCGCGCAGCACCGGCACGCAGTCGCCGCCCACCGAAGCGCGGATGCCTTGCGACGTCCGCCAGGCACGGGCCAGCAGCCGGCTGGGGCGGCCCATCTCCGCACCCTGGATGATCTCGTATTCCGCCGTCTCGCCGCCGCCCAGCCGCAGCAGGAAGCCGGCCAGCGGCGTCGCCGCGCTGCCGGTGGCGGGGTCCTCCGGCGTGCCGGAGAGGGGTGAGAACATGCGCGCCCGCAGCAGCGCGCCGTCCCGCCGGTAGAGGTAGAGCGAGAGCCTGCCGCCCAGCACCGGCCAGGCCGCCGCCACCTCTCGGAAGCCGGAAAGGTCCGGCGCGGCGCGGGCCAGCCCCTCGGGCGTGACCTCGGCGATCAGTCGCGGGTTGCCGCCATCGCTGGCAAGGGTGGGGGCGTGGCGCGTGGTCACCACATCGCCGGGCGCGATGCCGGCGCAGCGGGCGATGACCTCGGGCGGCAGCGTCGCCCCCACCGCAAGCGGCTGCGGCGCGGCGATGGTGGCGCCGCTCACCTGCCCCGCGGCATCGCGCGCCAGCCGGACCACCACCAGCCCGGCGATCTGCTCGAAGCGCAACTCGTCGCCCACGGCGCGGTCCGCCAGGGCATAGCCGGTGCCGACATTGGGATGGCCGGCGAAGGGCATCTCCGCAGTGCGGTTGAAGATGCGGACGCGCGCGGTGTTCGCCGGGTCCTCCGGCGGCAGCACGAAGGTGGTTTCGCTATAGTTGAACTCGGCGGCCAGCGCCTGCATCTCGGCATCCGAGATGCCGCGGGCATCCGGGAATACGGCAAGCTGGTTGCCGCCGAAGCGGTGGTTGGTGAAGACGTCCAGCGTCACGAAGGCATAGCGGCGCGTCACGGCGCGGCCACCCTGTCCGGGTCCAGCGTCACGCCATGGTCCAGCGGGCCGTGCCCGGCGCCGAAGCCGGGGGCGGCGAGGATGGCGGCACGGACATAGGCGCGCGCCCGCTGCACCGCGTCCCGCAGCGCCATGCCCTGCGCCAGGCCGGTGGCGATGGCGCTGGCGAGCGTGCAGCCGGTGCCATGGGTGTGCCGGCTTTCGATGCGCTGCCCTGCGAATTCCTCCAGCCCCTCGGCGGTGACGAGGATATCCACCAGCGCCTCGCCGGGCAGGTGGCCGCCCTTCAGCAGCACCGCCGGCGCACCCAGGCCAAGCAGGCGCCGCGCCGCCTCCCGCATCGCCGGCAGGTCGGGGATGGTGATGCCGGTCAGCACCTCGGCTTCCGGCAGGTTGGGGGTCAGCAGCGTGGCGCGCGGCAGCAGGGCGCGCTTCAGCACCGCCACCGCTTCATCCCGCAGCAGCGCATGGCCGCCCTTGGCGACCATCACCGGGTCGGCCACCAGCGGCACGCCCTGCGGCAGTTCCGCCACCACCGCCTCGATGGTCGCGGCATCATGCAGCATGCCGGTCTTGAGGGCGTCGGCGCCGATATCGTCCAGCACCAGGCGCATCTGCTGGCGGATGAAACCGGGCGGCACTGGCAGCACGCCCTGCACGCCCAGCGTGTTCTGCGCCGTCAGCGCGGTGATGGCGGTGGCGGCATAGCCACCCAGCGCCGTGACGGCCTTGATGTCCGCCTGGATGCCGGCGCCGCCGCCGGAATCCGAACCTGCGACGATGAGGACGCGGCCCTTCATGCCGCGGCGCTGGCCCTGGCGCGGATGGCCTCGGCCAGGGATTCCACGGTGCTGTCCACCAGCGCCTGGTCCTCGGCCTCGGCCATCACGCGGATCAGCGGTTCGGTGCCGCTGGCGCGGATCAGGACCCGGCCGCGCTCGCCCAGCTCCGCCTCATGCGCGCGGATCGCCGCCTGGACCGCATCGTCCTTCAGCGGCGAGGCGCCGGCGAAGCGGACGTTCACCAGCCGCTGCGGCAGCGGGTCGAAACGCCGGCAGACGCGGCTGGCGGGGCGCCGCTCCTCCACCAGCACTGCCAGCACCTGGAGGGCGGCGATCAGCCCATCCCCGGTGGTGCCGAAATCGCTCATGATCATGTGGCCGGACTGCTCGCCGCCCAGGTTGCAGCCCAGTTCGCGCATCCGCTCGCCCACGTAGCGGTCGCCCACCGGGGTGCGGACCAGCTTCAGGTCACGCTGCCGCAGGTGGCGTTCCAGCCCCATGTTGGACATGAC
>JAEWCI010000391.1 GCA_023390705.1 Pseudomonadota bacterium | reverse complement strand
GAACAGCACCGCGACGCCGAGCATGATGATCGCCACGGCGCCCAGTTGCGCCGGCCGCGGCACCTCGCCCAGCATCAGGGCGGCGAAGAACAGGGCGAAAAGCGGCGCGGTGTTGCCGAGGGCGCCGGTCAGGTTGGCGCCGATGCGGCGATTGGCCTCGAAGGTCAGAAGGGTGACGCAGGCGGGGAAAAGGCAGCCGAGCAGCAGGAAGACAGTGGCGCCGGCCGGATGCCAGGCCGCGGCATTCAGGCTGAAGGGCGCCAGGGCAAGCAGCAGCAGCGCCGCCACCGGCACGCTGACGCAGGCACCTTGCAAGGGCGACAGGTGGCGCAACCCGCGCTGGGTCAGCACCAGCCCGGCGGCGAAGCAGAGCGCCGAGAACAGCGCCAGCCCAACCACTGCCGGGACTGGGCTGGCTGCCGTCATAAGGCGGGTGGGGCCGGGCTATGCCCTACTGCTGCTCCAGCCCCGCGGCCCGCGCCGCGTCCACCAGATGGGTGATCTGGTTGCGGAGGTACTGCCGTGCCGCTTCCGGCGTGGTCGGAGTCGGTACATAGCCCAGCGGCGCCAGCTTCTCGCGCATCGCCGGCGCGTTCAGCACCTTGCTCATCGCTTCGTTGGCGCGGTTGACGATCGGCTCCGGCGTGCCGGCCGGCATGAACATGCCGAACCAGAAATTGAATTCATAGCCCGGCAGCACGGAGGCCACCGGCGGGATGTCCGGCGCCAGGGAAGCGGGCTGGGCCAGGGTGATGCCCAGCGCGCGGAGGCGGCCTTCGCGGATCTGCGGCAGCCCGGCCGGCAGGTCGGTGAAGGTGCTGTCGATGCGCCCCGCGATGACATCGGTCAGCGCTTCCGGCCCGCCGCGATAGGGTACCGCCATCATCTCCACCCCGGCCATGCGCGCCAGGGTGGCGGAGGCGATGTGCGAGGAGGAGTTGCCGATGCTGTAGGTCAACTGGCCCGGCCGCTGCCGTGCCATCTCGATAAGCCCGCGCAGGTCCTTGGCCGGGTGGTCGGCCCTCACCACCAGGATGTAGCCATTCTCCGCCACCATGCTGATCGGCGTGAAATCCTTGACCGGATCGTAGGGGAGGCGGCGGATGGTGTAGGTGTTCAAGGCCCCGTTGGTGGTCGAGAGCACCACCCAGGTATGGCCGTCCGGCGCGGAACGAGCGGCGGATTCGGTACCGATCACGCCATTGCCGCCGGGCCGGTTGTCCACCACCACAGGCTGGCCGAGTTCGCGCGACAGCGGCTCGGAAAGGTGACGCATCAGCGTGTCCGTCACGCTGCCGGCCGGGAAGGCGACGACGAGGCGGATCGGCCGGTTCGGCCAGGGGCCCTGCGCCCGCACGGCAGGCGCGGCCAGCAGCGGCGCGGCACCCAGGGTCAGCAGCGCACCACGGCGAGTAATGGTCAGCATCAGTCCTTGTTTCCCAGGAAGCGGTGGATTTCGGTGTTGTCGGCCTTGGGGCCGAGTGCGGCCACGGCCTCGTTCCAGCGGCCGCGCAGCAATGCCAGCAGCCGGGCGTCGAAGCCGGTTTCGGCGGCGATGGCGCCGGCGGTTTCCAGGTCCTTGCGCATCAGCCCGAGCTGGAAGCCGCCCTGGTAGCGCCCGGGCAGGATCTCCTGCTTCACCTTGGTCTCGGTGGCGATGTTGCGGCCGGAGGAGGCGTTCATCACATCCGCCAGCACGCCGAGGTCGAGGCCCAGCGCCTCACCCATGCGCAGCGCCTCGGCGGTGGCCAGCAGGCCGGCGGCATAGACGTAGTTGTTCAGCGCCTTCATCGCATGGCCGGCGCCGGGCGCGCCGCAGCGGATCAGCGTCTCGCCCATGATGCGCAGCACCGGCTCGGCCCTGGCGAAGGCGGCATCCTCGGCGCCGACCATGATGGCGAGCGTCCCGGCCTTGGCCTTCACCACGCTGCCGGAGACCGGGGCGTCGATGAAGGCGGCGCCACGGCCCTTGGCGGCTTCCGCCAGGCGCCGCGTCTCGCCGGGGATGGAGGAGCCCATGTCGATGACGAGCTGGCCCGGCCGCAGCACCGCCAGCAGCCCGCCCGGCCCTTCCATGACCTGCGCGACGACCCGGCTGTCGGGCAGCATCAGCACGATGATCCCGGCCTGCTCCGCCACCTCGGCCGGGCTGTCCACGAAGCGCAGCGCACCGGGGGCGGCGCCTTCGGCCAGGGCGGCGCGCGCCGTCCCGGACGGGTCGCAGCAGACCAGCCGGCGCCCGGCGGCCAGCAGGCAGCGCGCCATGGGCAGGCCCATCATGCCCAACCCGATGAAGCCCAGGGGACCGTCCGTCGGGCTATCCGTACTGATGGCCATGCGTTTCCTCCTGCGATCGCCCGGCATGTACGGCGGCGCCGGCAGGGCTGGCAAGGTGCCGTGGGCGGCCCTTCCGGCCGGTTCGGGTTGCGGCCGCCGTGCCATAAGCTACCATGGGTGGCAACGACGACCGGAGCGCCGCCGCCATGCCGAGAACCTCCCGCCGCGCCGTCCTCGCCGCGCTGGCCGCGGCGCCGCTGATGCGTGCCGACAGTTCGGAGGCGCAGGTCTTCCCCTCGCGCCCGGTCCGCATCGTGATCCCCTTCGGTCCCGGTGGCGGCACCGACAACCTGATCCGCACCATCGAACAGCAGGTCGCGCAGCGCCTCAGCCAGCCGCTGGTGATCGAGAACCGGCCCGGCGCCGCCAGCACCATCGGCACCGACCAGGTTGCCCGGGCCGAGCCGGATGGCCATACGGTGCTGGCCGTGGACAGCAGCTTCAACATCAACCCCGCCCTGCTGCCCAGCCTGCCCTACGATTCGGTGCGCGGCTTCGCGCCGGTCAGCCTGCTGGCCAGCGGCCCGGTGATCCTGGTGGTGCATCCCTCGGTCCAGGCGCGGACGCTGCAGGAATTCATCACCCTGGCGAAGAGCAGCCCCGGGCGTATCGGCTATGCCTCGGGCGGCAACGGCTCCGGCCCGCACCTGGCCGGGGAGCTGCTGAAGATGGAGGCCGGGATCGACCTGCAGCACATCCCCTATCGCGGCACCGGCGCGGCGATGGCGGATCTGCTCGGCGGCCATGTGCTGGCCGCCTTCAACGGCGTCAGCGCCACCAAGACGGCGATCGAGTCCGGCCAGTTGCGGCCGCTGGCGGTGACCGGCAATGCGCGCAGCCCCACCCTGCCGGATGTGCCGACCTTCGCCGAGGCCGGGCTGCCGGGGGTTGACGCTTCCTCCTACTGGGGCGTGCTGGCGCCGGCCGGCGTGCCCCCGGCGCGGCTGCAGATCCTCTCCAGGGCCTTCGCCGAGGCGGTGAAGGTGCCCGAATTGCAGCCGCGACTGCAGCAGATGGGCTTCGTGACCATGGGCACCGACGGTCCCGCCTATGGCCGGCTGATCGCCGCGGAGATGGCGAAGTGGGAGCGGGTGATCCGCGCCGGCAACATCAAGCCCGACTGAGCCGCCCGATCGGCGCAGGGCCGCCGGGCCCGCAGCCGTGAATCGGCCGGCAGGAGACAAGCCGCCCGAACGGCCTGGGGCCGGATGGCTGGAAGCCGTGGACCGGCTGCCGGGCTGTGGACCGTCCGGGCGGCACGGTGCCCCAGGACTGAAGCCTCCGCCGGCGCGGCGAGGCGCCGGAGTGCCCGGACGGCGTGAATCCAGCCGGAGCCGTTTCCGGCCGCCATCTCCGGGCATCCGGCCCTTCCGGGAATCCGCATGAACCGACAGAGCCGTACAGCGGCATGAGCCACGCCGGGTGCATGGATTCGCCTCAGCCAGCCAGACCCTGGGTCGCGGCGCTCTGCGCGACGATGCTGATGCAGGCGGTGGCGTCCTTCATCGGCCAGATCCTGCCGGTGATCGCCCCGCTGCTGACTGCCGGCACCGGGCTGCGGCCGGAAAGCATCGGCCCGCTGAACGGGCTGGCCGGCTTCGGCACCGTGCTGTTCCTGCTGTTCGGCGGCGCCATCCTGGCGCGGCTCGGCCCGGTGCGGGCCTTGCAGGCGGGCGCAGCGCTGGGCGCGCTGGGGCTGCTGGTGGCGGCGCAGGGTTCCTGGGCGGCGCTGTCGATCGCCGCGCTGCTGCTGGGCATCAGCTACGGCCCGACTCCACCGGCGGGCAGCCGCATCC
>JAEWCI010000372.1 GCA_023390705.1 Pseudomonadota bacterium | reverse complement strand
CTCCACCGCCTCGGAATCCGGTGCCTGCGTGCCGGACGGGGCCCACAGCCGGGCGCTAAGGGGTGGCAGTGGCGGGGAGGATTCCCACCTGAAATGGCGTGACTCTGCGCCATCATTGTCGTTTTCCTGCCATTGCCCCTGCCCAGGGGCGATGGGCGGCCATGGCAGGGCAGGGTTCCCGGCCTTCACGGAGCAAGCAATGTGGACAGCGCATTTCCTTTCCGCGGATGGCGTCATCCTGGACCTGACCGCCAGGAACAAGCGAGGCGTTCTCCAATCGCTCTCGGCGGAGGCAGCCAGCCGCCTCGGCCGGCCGGAGGAGGAGATCCTGGAGGCCCTGCAGGCGCGCGAGCAACTCGGCTCGACTGCCCTTGGCCGGGGCGTGGCGCTGCCGCATGCACGGCTTCAGGGGAACGACCCGCCGCTCATGCTCTTCGCCCGGCTGCACCGCCCGATTGATTACGAGGCGAGGGACGAGGAGCCGGTGGACCTTGTCATCCTGGTGCTCTGGCCGGAGGCTTCGCCCGAGGGCTTTCTCCCTACCCTGGCCGAGACATGCCGCGCCCTGCGGGAGCCGCAGGTGCTCCGCCGGCTGCGAACCTCGGACAGTCCCGATGAGGTGGTGGCGCTCCTGCGCCCGGCCGGATCTGCCCCGGCCGGCGCAGGGGCCAGACCGGAAGCGGAGTGATGTGCCGCAGCACTGCCGGGACCCTCATATTCCTGTCTGAGGAGGTGTGAGATCGGGGCGATGACTGATGCCGTGCTCCTCCTCGCCATCATCGGCCTGCCCTTCGTCGGCACCATCGTCGCCGGGCTGCTGCCGACCCATGCGCGCAACGCGGTGGCATGGCTTGCCGGCGCCGTTGCGTTCACCTGCCTGGCTCTGGTCTGGATCGCCTATCCGACCGTGGCGGGCGGGGATGTCCTCCACGCCGAGTTTGCCTGGTTGCCTGGGCTTGGGTTGAACCTGGTCCTGCGGATGGACGGCTTCGCCTGGTTCTTCGCGGGTCTGGTGACCAGCATCGGCGTGCTCGTGGTGCTGTATGCACGCTACTACATGGCCTCCGACGACCCGGTGCCGCGTTTCTTTGCCTTTCTCCTTGCCTTTATGGGGTCCATGACCGGCATGGTGCTGTCGGGCAACCTGATCCAGCTTGCCTTTTTCTGGGAGCTGACAAGCCTCTTTTCCTTCCTGCTGATCGGCTACTGGTACCATGTCCCGGCGGCACGGGACGGGGCGCGCATGGCGCTGATGGTCACCGCGGCCGGTGGGTTTTGTCTCTTCGCGGGCGTGCTGCTGCTGGGCCACATCGTCGGCAGCTATGATCTCGACCAGGTATTGGCATCCGGGGACCGCATCCGGGCGCATCCCCTGTACCTGCCGGCGCTCATCCTCGTCGTGCTTGGCGCCTTGACCAAGAGCGCGCAGTTCCCGTTCCATTTCTGGCTGCCGCATGCCATGGCCGCCCCGACCCCGGTTTCGGCCTATCTCCATTCGGCCACGCTGGTGAAGGCGGGCGTGTTCCTGCTCGCGCGGCTCTGGCCCGTCCTGGCGGGCACGGAGGCCTGGTTCTGGATGGTCGGCACCGCCGGCCTGGTCACGTTGCTGCTTGGTGCCTATATCGCGATCTTCCAGCATGACCTGAAGGGCCTGCTGGCCTATTCGACCATCAGCCATCTCGGGTTGATCACCCTGCTGCTCGGCCTGAACAGCGAATTGGCCATGGTTGCGGCGATCTTCCACACCATGAACCACGCCACCTTCAAGGCGTCGCTCTTCATGGCCGCGGGCATCATTGACCACGAAACCGGCACGCGGGACATCCGGCGCCTTTCCGGCCTGAACCGCTCCATGCCCTTCACTTCGCGGCTGGCCATGATCGCCGCCGCCGCGATGGCCGGCGTGCCGCTGCTGAATGGCTTCCTCTCCAAGGAGATGTTCTTCGCCGAGGCACTTTCGGCGCATGCCCCGCTGCCGGTGCTGGTCACCCTGCTGCCGGTCGCCGCGATGGTGGCGAGCGCCTTCGCCGTCACCTATTCGCTGCGCTTCATCCATGGCGCCTTCTTCGGCCCCGATCCGCTGGACCTGCCGCGCGCGCCGCACGAACCACCCGCCTGGATGCGGTTCCCCGTGGAGATACTCGTGCTGGCCTGCATCATGGTCGGCGTCCTGCCGGCGGCCACGATAGGGCCGTATCTGGACGTGGCGGTGCGTTCGGTGCTGGGCGCGGCCACGCCCAGCTACAGCCTGGCCGTCTGGCATGGCCTCAGCCAGCCCCTGGTGATGAGCGTGATCGCGCTGGTGGGCGGCGTGCTGCTCTACCTCGCGCTCCAGCGGCACCTGCTGAGCGGCATCGAGGGGCCGCCGCTGATCCGCCGGCTCGAAGGCCGCCGCATCTTCGAGCGGGCGATGGTCTTCCTCGCATGGCGTTTTGCGCGGTCAGTGGAGGGCGTGCTCGGCACGCGCCGCCTGCAGACCCAATTGCGGCTGCTGCTGTGCGTCGTCCTGCTGGCCGCCGGCTGGGCCGTGTACCAGCGCGGGTTCGGGCCGGGTAACCTGGCCCCGCAGGGCGTGGACCCGGTGATCGCGCTGGTCTGGCTGGTGGGTGGGGCCTGCGCGCTCGGTGCGGGCTGGCAGGCGAAATTCCACCGCCTGGCCGCGCTCATCATGGTCGGCGGCGTCGGGTTGGTGGTCTGCGTGACCTTCGTCTGGTTCTCTGCGCCCGATCTCGCCCTGACCCAGCTTCTGGTTGAGGTGGTCACCACGGTCCTGCTGCTGCTGGGCCTGCGCTGGCTGCCCAAGCGCTTCGATGTACCGGGCACGCGCGGGCCGGAGGTGATCACGATGACGCGCCGCCTGCGAGACCTCGGCATCGCCCTCGCCGCGGGTGGCGGCATGGCGGCGCTGGCCTTCGCGGTGATGACGCGGACCCCGCCCGAACTGCTCGCGCAGCATTTCCTGGAGCGTGCCTATTCGGAAGGCGGCGGCACCAATGTGGTCAACGTGATCCTGGTGGATTTCCGCGGCTTCGACACCTTGGGCGAGATCACCGTGCTCGGCGCGGTGGCGCTGACCGTCTTTGCGCTGCTGCGGCGCTTCCGCCCGGCACCCGACAGCGTCGAGATCCCGGAGCAGCAGCGCGACCAGAGCGCCTATGACGCTGCGCAACCGGACCGGCGCGAAGGCGACACCGTCTCCGAATGGCTGCTGGTTCCCTCCGTCATCACGCGGCTGCTCTTCCCGGTGATCGGGGTCATGGCCGTTTACCTGCTGTTGCGCGGGCACGACCTGCCCGGTGGCGGCTTCACGGCGGGCCTGACCGCTTCGATAGCGATCATCCTGCAGTACATGATCGGCGGCGCCCAATGGACCGAGGACCACCTGCGGGTCCACCCGCTGCGCTGGATGGGCGCCGGGCTCCTGCTGGCCACCGGCACCGGCCTTGGCGCCTGGCTGTTCGGCCGGCCGTTCCTGACCTCCTATTTCGGCTATGCCGAACTGCCCGTGATCGGCCAGGTGCCCACGGCCAGCGCGCTGCTCTTCGACATCGGCGTCTTCGCCCTGGTGCTTGGCGCCACGGTGTTGTTGCTGATCGCACTTGCCCATCAGTCCGTCCGCGGGAGCCGCGCCGTGCCGCGCGCCGAATCCAATCCGGCCGGGAACAGGCAGGCTCCCCTCATGGTGGGAGAGGACTGATGGAACTCGTCGTCGCGCTCGGCATCGGCGTGCTGACGGGGGCCGGGGTTTGGCTGCTGCTGCGGCCGCGGACCTTCCAGGTCATCATCGGCCTCTCCCTGCTGTCCTACGCCGTCAACCTGTTCATATTCTCCACCGGCGGGCTGCGGACCGGCGCGGTGCCGATTCTCGAGCACGGCACGGCGGGCAACCTGGCCCAGCATGCCGACCCGGTGCCGCAGGCGCTGGTCCTGACCGCCATCGTGATCGGCTTCGCGACCACCGCCCTGTTCCTTGTGGTGCTCCTCGCGGCGCGCGGCCTGACGGGAACGGACCATGTCGATGGCAGGGAGCGCGAGCGTTGAGCGGCTGGACGGACCACCTGACGATCGCGCCGATTCTCGTTCCCCTCCTTGCCGGGACGCTGATGGTGCTTGCCGGCGAGCGGCGGCGCCGGTTGAGAACGGTGCTTGGCCTCCTCTCCACCCTGACCCTCTTCGTCCTCGCACTCGTGCTCCTGCGCCAGGCGGATGGCGGTGCGGCCGGTGCGGATGGCGCCCTGGTGCGCGTCTATCGCCTGGGTAACTGGCCGGCTCTCTTCGGCATTGTGCTGGTGCTGGACCGGCTCTCCGCCCTGATGCTCGCGCTGACGGCCGTGCTCGGGCTGGCGGCGCTGGTCTTCTCCCTGGCCCGCTGGCATCGCGCGGGGGCGAATTTTCAGCCGATCTTCCAATTCCAGTTGATGGGGCTGAACGGCGCCTTCCTGACAGGCGACCTGTTCAACCTCTTCGTCTTCTTCGAGGTCATGCTGGCCGCCTCCTACGGGCTGGCGCTGCACGGCTCCGGCACGGCACGGGTCAGGGCCGGGCTGCATTACATTGCGATCAATCTCGCGGCCTCGCTGCTCTTCCTCATCGGGGTGAGCGTCATCTACGGCGTCGCGGGGACGCTCAACATGGCGGCGCTGTCCGGCCGGATCGCCGACTTCCCTGGCGAGGACCGGGCGCTGCTGGAAGCGGGCGCCGCCGTCCTCGGTGTCGCCTTCCTGATCAAGGCGGCGATGTGGCCGGTAGGCTTCTGGCTGCCGACCACCTATGCCGCGGCGAGCGCCCCGGCCGCTGCGATCCTGTCCATCCTGAGCAAGGTCGGCATCTATGCCGTGCTGCGGCTCTGGTTGATGCTCTTTGGCGCGGGTGCGGGAGAGTCGGCCGGGTTCGGCGGTGTCTGGCTTACGGTTGGCGGGCTGCTCACCATCGCCTTCGGTTCGGTTTCCGTGCTTGCCACGCAGAACATGGCAAGGCTGGCCGGGGCAAGCGTCCTCGTCTCATCCGGCACGCTGCTGGCGGCGATCGGCACGGGCCGGGTTGCCGTCACCGGCGGGGCGCTTTTCTACCTCGCAAGCTCGGTCCTCGCGATCTCGGCCTTCTTCCTGCTGATCGAGCTCATCGAGCGCGGCCGCGAGGGCGGCGCGGACGTGCTTGCCGTGACGCGGGAAGCCTTCGGGGAGGGAGGCGAGGAGGAGGACCTGGAGGACGAGGAAGTCGGCATCGCCATTCCCGCAACCATGGCGCTGCTGGGCCTTGGCTTCATCGGCTGCGCGCTGCTGATTGCGGGACTCCCGCCACTTTCCGGATTCCTGGCGAAATTCGCGATACTGGCGCCGCTGTTCGGCGCCGGTGCCGAGGGCGTTTCATACAGCGCCTCGGCGCTGCTCGCCGCCCTCGTCCTTTCCGGATAGGCGAGTGTCGTCGCGATGA
>JAEWCI010000371.1 GCA_023390705.1 Pseudomonadota bacterium | reverse complement strand
GAGCTGCGCCGCTTGGCCGCCGAGGCTTCCGCCATGGCCGGGGAGGTGGCCGCCCTGGGCGGAAGGATGGGCACCGGGACTGGCCCGGCAGCGCCTTCCGGCAAGGAGCCGGCCGGTCTGGGCCCGGCGCGGCGCCTCGCCGAGCGGGCCGTGGAAGCCTATCTGGATGCCGCCGACGCCGCACGGGACGAGGAGGCGATGCAGCACCTGCAGGGGCTCGCGGAACGCGCCATCGCCCGCACCGCGCTGCTGCGGCGGCTGGCGGAAGGGGGCTGAGCGGCCCCGATGACCGAAGGGCCGCCAGGCCCGGAGGTCTGGATCGGTGCCGCCAGGATGCAAGCGGCCTCCCCTTCGCCACCGCGCCGGCTATGGACGCAGCCGCGGCGCACCCGTTACGCTTTCCCCATCCTGCCGCAAGGGAGGAACCGGACGGCAGCGCCGCACGGAAAACATATAAGATTCCGAGGGAGAGAAGCGTCATGACCTTCCCGCTTTCGCGGCGGCACCTGATGGCCGGCGGCGTGGCGATATTCGGTGCCACCGCGCCAGGCCGGCGTGCCGTGGCGCAGAACGCCTGGCCGACGCGGCCGGTCCGGATGGTCGTGGGCTTCACCGCGGGCAGTGCCACCGATGTCACCGGGCGGCTCTTCGCGCAGAAATTCAGCGAAGCCTGGGGCCAGCCCGTGGTGGTGGACAATATCCCCGGCAACTCCGGCGGCATCGGGGTGGACCGCGTCGCCAAGGCCCCGGCTGACGGCTATACGCTGATGTGGAGCGGCAATGCCGCCATCACCATCCTGCCAAGCCTGCAGAATCTGCCCTTCGATCCGCTGAAGGATCTAGTGTCCATCTCCATGACGCTGTCGATGCCGTCGGTGCTGCTGGTCAACAACGACCTGCCGGTGCGGTCCGTCGCAGAACTCGTCGCCCATGCCAGGGCCAATCCGGGGAGGCTGTCCTTCGGCACGCCGGGTGTGGGCACGCCGCAGCACATCGCGGGTGAGATGCTGTGCCGCCAAGCCGGGATCAGGATGGAGCACATCCCCTACCGCGGCGCCAACCTGGCCGATGTGATCAGCGGTGTCGTCCCTGTCGGCATCCAGAATGCGGGGGCCGCCCTGCCGCTGGTGCGCGATGGCCGGTTGCGCTGCATCGGCGTCACCGCGCTCTCCCGTTCGGCCAATGCGCCCGACCTGCCCACGGTGGCCGAACAGGGCTTCCCGGGCTTCGAGGCGATTTCCTGGTTCGGCCTGATGGCGCCGACCGGCACGCCGCCGGAGATCATCCGGAAGGTCCATGCCGAAGCGCAGAAGGTCCTGGCCGACAGCGAGATGAAGGCGAAATTCGCCTCCCTCGGCCTGGAAATCGTTGGCAGCACGCCGGAGGCGATGCACGCCACCATTGCCGCCGATATCCCGAAATGGGCCCGGGTCATCGCCGAGGCCGGCATCCAGACCGCAAGGTAGCGCCCGGGCGTCCTCACCCTTCGCTGCCCATCAGCAGCGCTACCGGTGGCGCTGCCCCTTCCCGCCGCCGGGCCTGATTCCACCTTGGCGAACCAGGCGCGAGGCTGAACGCCCTCCGCCCTGGCCTCCGGCCAATTTTCATGGGACGGGCCGGCCAGCGTGCTAGTTTCGTATGCCAAATCCGGGCCGAAAGCAGGCCGGCCCGTCCCCGGCGCCGCATGTGAATCCCGGGGATGTGGCTGTGCTTCTCCATTGGGCAAAGCGACCACATGGGAGGTGGAGATGAGCTCAGCGTCATCCTTGGCCGATGCGACCACCCGTCTCGCCAGTTCCCTCATGGGACAGGTCCTGCGGCCGGCCGACCCGGGCTACGAGGATGCCCGGAAGGTGCATAACGGGCTCATCGACAGGCATCCGGCGCTGATCGCGCGCTGCCGCGGCGTGGCCGATATCGTTGACGCCGTGCGCTTCGGCCGCGAGCAGGGGCTCGAAGTCGCCATCCGTGGTGGCGGCCACAACGTGGCAGGACGCGCCACGACCGAGGGCGGGCTGCTGATCGACCTTTCGCCGATGAAAGGCATCCATGTCGATCCGCAGGCACGCACCGCCCGGGCGCAGGGTGGCCTCACCTGGAACGAATTCAACCGCGAGACGCAGCTCCACGGCCTTGCCACCACGGGCGGCGTGGTGTCCTCGACCGGCATCGCCGGGCTGACGCTCGGCGGCGGGCTGGGTTGGCTCATGGGCAAGCACGCGCTCGCGCTCGATAATCTTCTCTCGGCGGAGGTCGTCCTGGCCGATGGCAGGGTCGTCATCGCGAGCGCGGACGAGGATGCCGACCTGTTCTGGGCGCTGCGCGGCGGCGGCGGCAATTTCGGCGCGGTGGCGTCCTTCGAGTACCGCCTGCATCCGGTCGGGCCGCTGGTCACCGGCGGGCTCATCGCCTACCCCTTCAGTGCCGCCTGGGACGTGCTGCGGCAGTTCCGCGACATCACCGCCTCGCTCCCTGACGAGTTCACGATATTCGGCGGCCTGGTCCATGCGCCGGATGGCTCGGGCGAGAAGCTGGCTGTCATGGTGATGTGCCATTGCGGAACAGCCGCGGCGGGCGAGGAAGCGGTCCGGCCGGTTAAGCGGTTCGGCGCACCGGCGCTCGATGCGGTCGGGCCGATGCCGTACTGCCAGATCAATGCCATGCTGGATGCGGCCTATCCGCGCGGGGCGCTCAACTACTGGAAATCCAGCTTTCTTTCCGGCCTGAGCGATGACGCGATCCGCACCATGATCGAATGCTTCAAAACCTGCCCGACACCGATGGGGCAGTTACTGCTTGAGCATTTCCATGGCGCCGTCACCCGCATCGGCGTTGCCGAGACGGCATTTCCGCACCGTGCCGAGGGCTACAACATGCTCGTGCTCTCGGAATGGATGGACCCGAAGGACAACGAGTCCTGCATCGCCTGGGCCCGGGAATCCTACGCGGCGTTGCAGCCATTCCTCGGGGCCGGCCGCTACGTCAACTACTTCGGCGGCGATGAGCGGGAGGATGCGGTCCCCGCCGCCTACGGGCCGAATTACCGGCGGCTGCAGGAGATCAAGGCGACATACGACCCCACGAACTTCTTCCGGTTGAACCAGAACATCCGACCGGCATCCTGACCCCCGTGGCCGCGGGCGCGGTCCCGGCG